>JBKQUU010000182.1:0-19986 GCA_052325485.1 Acidimicrobiales bacterium
CCACCACGGCGCCTGCCGCTACGAGCACGAGCGCTCCAACGACGCCGGCGCCTTCCCCCACGCCGGAGGCGACGCCGGCTACGGCGACGAGCTCTACCACGACCTCGACGACGCCCATCTCTAAGCCGAAGAGGGCGCTTTCCACCCCGACCACCGCGAGCCCGCGCCTTACGACGACCACCAAGGCGCCCACCCCTCCGACCACCAAGGTGCGCGTCCGCACAAGCACGAGGCGTACCACACCGAAGACCACCAAGCCCGAGATCCGCGGCGCGAAGCGCACCCGGGGCGCGGAGCACACCCGGGGCGCGAAGCACAACCGGGGGAGGAAGCACACCCGCGGCACGGAGCACGCTCGCCGCACTGCCGGCAAGGCCGTGGTGACGTCCGTAGGGCCCGGCACCACGGGATCGGACGGCTCGCCGGTGTTGGCAATGACCGGAAGCGGCGCGTTGCGGGTCGCCGGGCTGGGCCTTGGGCTGCTCGCGCTCGGGGAGGCGAGCCGTCAGAGGCTGCGCCGGCGCCGTGCGCCCAAGGATAGGCTCCAGGCATGACCGCGGTCGTGTCGCGGGACGACGGCTCGGCCGGTCAGCCTGACGGGGGGACTCCGGTACCGCGTTATGTCCTCGACGACCTAACCAAACAGCTTTTGCGCCAGCTGATGGGCGACGGCTACCCCGAGGGCGGCCCTGAGACCGGACGACCCGTCGACTGGGAAGCGATCTGGTCATTGGCCGAGAGAGAACCCTCCGAGGAACTCGCGCTCGGGTCGGCTGTCCTCGCGGCCCGAGAGGCGTTGGAAAGGGATCCGTTGCCCGCGCCGTCTGCGCTCCTGGTCCGGTCCAGGCCCAACCGCGGAGGGGGCGACCAGTCGGCCGAGCCCGCGACCCCTGCATCGAGCCAGCTGGGCCGCTCCCGCCCGAGCACCCCAACCACGCCCGGCTTGGATCTGGTTGCCCGAGCCCCGAGCAGGCCGGTCACGGCTCGGGCCCGGACGGCGCCAGAGTTACCGAGGCGGCTCCGCAGGGCAGTGGCCAGCGCGACCTGGGTGCGCAACGTGGGGATCATCATCGTTCTCTTTGCCGCCTGGCAACTATGGGGCACGGGGATCGCCGAGGCTCACTCTCAGAGCCGATTGGGTGCCCAGTACGAGCTGCTGGTCCAGGCCGCTGCCCGCGGCGCGGCCACGTCGACAAACTCGTCGACCACCGCCACTTCGGCACCGGTGGCCACTAACGCAGGACCGGTGCCAGCGAGGGAGGGCAAGGCCTCCGTCCATGCAAAAGCCGCCCTCCGCTCGAAGGCCTCCGTCCGCTTCGTCGCCGGCGTCCATTCGTCAGCTGCGCTTACGACCGAGGCCACGCGGCAGGCCAACTCCTCCTTCCAGGCCGAGACGAAAGCCTTTAGCAAAGAGACGTTGCCCGGCGGCGTGCTCGGCCGCATACGCATCCCGGCCATTGGGGTTTCCGACTACTTCGTCGAGGGTGTTGGGGAGGGCCAGCTCCAGGAAGGGCCCGGACGCTACCCGGGGACAGGTCTGCCGGGTCAGGCCGGCAACCTGGCCATCGCCGGCCACCGTACTACCTACGGGGCCCCTTTCTTTCGGTTGAGCGAGGTCCGCGTCGGTGACTTGGTGATCATCGACGCCCCGGAGGGCCGGGCGACTTACCGCGTCTCCCAGCCGCCGTTCGCCGTGTCGCCGTACGACGTCGATGTGCTGAGCGATTTCGGTGACGCCCGGCTCACTCTCACCACGTGTAACCCGCCGTTCTTGGCGACCACCAGGTTGATCGTGGTGGCGAAGCTCGCTCAATGGCTGCCCACAGGGGCCCCGGTCCGTACCGTGCCGGCGACGGGGGCCAGCCGGCGGGGCGACGCCTCGGCCCCTACAACATCGGGCGCGGCCACCACCACCTCGGTCCCCGTGACATCCCGGGTGACAGTGGCCCGGGCAGGGTCGGTACCCGCTCCGGCCCCGGCGCGTAACCCGTCGGGCGCCTCGGGCCCCGACCAGGCGGTGGGCGAGAATGGGGTCGACGACGTCGCTACGGTCGGACGAGCGATGGCCGATGAAGGCAACGGTTGGCACTTGGCCCGGCTCCCGGCCGTCTTGGCGGTCGTGATCGCCCTCTGTGCCCTGGGGGCGCTCTACCAGCGGGTGACGGCCTTGTTCGTGGGCGTCTCACGGTGGCTCGTCATGGCGCCCATGTGGGCGGCCGGCCTGTTCGTCCTGTTCAGGGTGCTGGGTCTTTTGCTCCCGGCGGACCTGTGACCGGCGCCACGGGCCCGGCGCGGCCGGCGGGGGCGGAGCGGGCAGCAAGAAGCTTTATCCCCTGCCTCGGGGGCCGGCCCAGGCGCAAAGAAGATGGGTCGCCCGCGTGAGGAGCCGCTACCAACGCGGGGGCCCGGACGCTCTGGCCCGCTTTGTCCAACCGGGCCGGGCTGCCTTCGAGCTGTCATTGGCCCTCTCCGCCTTGTCGTTGGCCTTCCCTTGGTTGGCGGTCGGGGCGATGGTGGCGGCGGCCCGGGCCTGGCAGCGGGGGGCCGACCGGGCCTGGCTGGCGCTGCTGGCGGCGGGGTGGTGCTGCCTGCTCGGTTTGGCCGTGAGGGAGTACGTGGGCCTGGGGATATTCCCATGAGCGGTCCCGATAACGACCGGCCCACCGGGCCCGGCGCCCCGCCGCCATCGTTGTCCGCCGCCCTGCCCTGGGCGCCCTCACCGAGCAAACAAGCCGGCGGGCCCCCGTCGAAGCTCACGGAGGGCGAGGTACTTGGCGGGGGCGCCTGGGCACGTCCCCGTCCCATAACCAGTGGGCCTTTTCAAGGCCGGGCCCACCTCCACGAGGTGGAGCCCGACCAAACCGCCGACGACACAGACCAGGAAGAGGCCGTCAAGGGGATACTCGAGACACGGGACGTGTCGTGCTGGTTCGGGAGCAACAAAGTGCTCGAAAGGATCTCCCTCGTAATGCGCCCGCGGCAGGTCACCGCCCTCATCGGGCCGTCCGGATGTGGCAAGTCCACGTACCTGCGCACGCTCAACCGGATGCACGAGCTGGTGCCGAGCGCCCGTCTCTCGGGCCAGGTGCTCCTAGACGGCCAGGACATCTACGGTCAAGGGGTACGAGTAACAGACACGAGGCTGCGCATCGGGATGGTCTTCCAAAAACCCAACCCTTTCCCATCGATGACGATCGCGCAGAACGTCCTGTCCGGGCTGCGCCTGGCCGGGCTCAAGGTAGACAACAAGGACGCCCTCGTGCAGGAATGCCTGACACGGGCAGGACTTTGGACGGAGGCTCGTTTCCGTCTCAACCAGTCGGGCGCCGCCCTTTCGGGTGGTCAGCAACAACGCCTGTGCATCGCCCGTGCCCTGGCCGTTAGACCGGAAGTGCTGCTGATGGACGAGCCCTGTTCGGCGCTCGACCCGATATCGACGGGTGTGATCGAGCAAACGATCGCCGAGCTGAGCCAGGAGATCACGATCGTCATCGTGACCCACAACATGCAACAGGCGCGGCGAGTTTCCCACCGCTGCGCGCTTTTTCTGGTCGACGGGGAAGGCCAGCCCGGTCATATCGTCGAGCAGGGCCCTACCGAGCAGGTGTTCGGTGCTCCCAGGGACTCGCGCACAGCTGACTATGTCGGTGGCCGCTTCGGCTGAGCACCTCAGGTCATGGTGAGCAAGACGAGGCGGTCGATGAGGGCCCCGTCCACCCGGAAGCACAGCACGGTCTCCTCGCTCGCCCCGCCCCCGTAAGTAGTGCTGTGGTGGTCCAGGACCCAGGGGCCGGCGATCTGCCGGCCGATCACGGTGACCCGGCCGTCTGGGTAGTGGGCGAAAACGTCGGCCATCCTTCGCCCGATAGCATCGGCGCCCTCGACGAGCACCCGGCCGGTGGCGTCGGCGAGGACGGCCGCGGGGGAGAGGCAGCCCACCAGTTGCGCCTCGTTGCCGTCGTTGTAGGCGGCAATATAGCGCTCCACCGCGTCGATGTCGGGTGGCCTCGAAGGTGACCTCTGCCGTTCGTCGGAGAGGACGATGGTAGCCTCGGGTGCCTGGACAGGCGGCTCGACCGGCGCCTTGAGGGGTTCTGCCGGCGGCGGGAGGGGCCCGAGAGAGGCCTCGACGGAGGGCTCGAGAGGGGGTTCGACCGCGACCGTCGCCCCGGTCCGCCTCAGCGCTTCGGCCAGCTGGGTGGCGGCGGAGGCCTCGGCGCCGACGAGCACTTCGGGCCGCTTGCCGAGCACGGCGGCCTCCAGGTAATCGTACGCCAGCTCGGGCGGGCACCCCATCTGGAAGAGCGCGCCAAGCAACTCGAGCGGTTGTTCGCCAGCGTCGACCAGACGGACGCTGATGCCGTGGGCAACCTCCTCGCCGAGCGGTACGCTGTTCGTGCCGCCGCCCTTGTCGGTCCCGGCGGCGAACCTGTCCGCGCCGATCACATGATCACCAACGCCACGAGGCTCAGGGTAGCTCGCGGACCGCCAGTGGGAACTTCCCGTTCTTCACCGGTACGGTCGTTCGCCCTGCGGGAGGCCCACCGCGTCCGTCCCGGCTGTCCTCGGGGCCATGAACGATGGCCGGGCCCCGTACGTCGATGTCATCTCCTTCCCATGCCGTGGCTGCTCGCAGTTCCACTTCGTCGGCGTGGAGCTGGCGCCGCACGTCGCGGATGTGGGTGAGGAACCACGTCGCCGCGCTGCTGCGGCTGGCGTCTTTTGCAGTAAATCCACATATACGGCACGTCGCCAACCAGACGCCTTGCTCAAGGGTGTAAGACGCTCGGTGGCGAGGCCCTGCGACAACCTGACGGTCCACGGCTTCTCCCAAGCTTTCTGCGGTTGGCACCGACAATTGCTCACCTTCTTGTTGCCCGCGTGGCGGGAAGGTGTCCTGCCGGTGAACTTTGGGTGCCGTCCAGCAGAATTTTCCGGTCACGGCTCGTCGAATGCCCTGACAGAGCCTTGGTGTTCGCCGTCGCCGACTTTTCCCACTTCTCTTTCCACAGCCCGATCGGCTTGTATGGAGACAGATGCAGATCGCACACGTGAGCCTGAGTGCCCCGCTCAGGGCGTGGCGGGAGCAAGAACGGGCGTGGTGGGCCTCTCTGGACGCCACCTCGAGGACGGTGGTGCAGCTGTCGCTCGTCGTGGGCGGCACCTTGGTGGCGTACCACTATTCGCTGCTGACCCTCCTAGAACAGCTCGATGTGCAATCGCCTCTGGCCTACGTCGGCCTGGTGCCGGTGTTCGCCCTGGCGCTGGCGGTGGCGTACATGACCCCCAAGGCCGGCGAGCCGAACATTTATGACCGCCAGATCGACTACATCGTGGGCGTGCCGCTACTGGCGGTGGCGGCGGCCATCACGATGTTGCTACCGCACCACATGTCGGCCACCTTTTGGCAGTGGCGGGTCGACCTGTTAGCGGTGCCCCCGTTCGTCGCCGGCCTGGTGGCCATCGTTTTCGGGACCCGGGTGCTCTGGCGCCAGCGCCTGGCCGTGCTCTACCTCCTGCTCGCCCTCCCCGCTTTGTACACGGTCGTGCTCGCTTCGACGCTCGTTCGCTACACCAATTTTACCGTGGACGTCCTGCGCGACCTCCTGCACTACTTACCGGTGGCCCGGGCCGACGCCGTACCCGGGGACCCCCTGTTCACGGTCACCCACCACGGCTCAAGCTTTCCCCTGGCCGTGGTCACGGCGTGCTCAGGGGTCGACGGCCTCGTCGGCTTCCTCCTCATCGGCTTGCTGTTCGCGGCCATGATGCACGGCCCGCTGCTGAAAAAGTGGCTGTGGTTGCTATCCGGTCTCCCCTTGCTCTGGTCGATCAACCTCGGCCGGATCATGTTCATCTTCTGGGCCGGCCAACAGTGGGGCGAAAAGGTGGCCCTGGACGTTTTTCACCCCGTCATCGGCCTGGTCACCTTCAGTGCTGGTGTAACTCTCTGGGCCCTGGCCCACCGCTGGGCGGGCCTTCGCCTCTCTCCTTTCGCCCTCGGCCCGCGCCGCCCAGCGGGCGGGCCCGCCGTCCGGGCCCGGGTGCTCCCCGTACCTGCCATTGCTGCGGCCGCTGTTTTCGTGGTCGTCGCCTCGGTGGGGATAGGGTTCGGTGATACTTCGCTAAAGGCGTACAACCTGGTCGAAACGGCTGTCGGTGAACCGAGGCTGACTTCGTTCCTTGTCTCCCCGGCTCGGGTCCCGGGGTGGAGATGGAGCTACGAGGAGCAGTTCCAGAACGGCAAGCCCGAGTTCGGCCTGGACTCATTGTGGTACCGCTACCTGTACCAGCCGGTGAGCCAGGACGGGCCCCTCCGGGCCACGGTCCCGGTCACCGCCGACGTCATCAATGCCTCCGGGCTATCGGGTTTCAACGCCTTTACCCTGGAGGACTGCTACAACTTCCACGGCTGGACCGAGCGCGCCACTGTCGACGAGAGCCTGGGTGGAGGGATCACCGGTCAGTCGCTCTCCTACGACTCGGCCCAGTACGGGGACTGGTCGGTCCTGTACTGGATCTGGCCGGTCAAGGGCACGGTAGGGGACCCGAGCGCCACCCGTTACGAGCGCGTCGTACTGTACGTCCAGGACGGCCCGCTGGCGTCAGTGCAGGATCCCAAGACGGGCTTGGAAAGCACCGCCGCCCTCAGCCTCTACCAACGTTTGACGGTGAACCGCGATTTCCTGACCGTGTTCGCAAGTGAGATCATTAAACAACAAAAGGCCGCAACGACCCAGAGCACCGAGACCGAGGCCGCCGGATGAGCAACGTAACCAAAGGCTCTGCCATCGAAGCGCGCCGAACGGCCCGCCGGAAGGAAGAAATTGCGCGCGACCTGGAGGTGCTCGTGCAACGTCTGGCGGAAAGCCGGGAAGCCATTGTCCGGCTCCTGGCCGCCGCCGGCGAGGACGAGGCCGCCGCCCTCGGGTCGCCGCGCAGCCCGGTGACGCCGTTGCGTGCTTTGCGCAGCACGCTCGGTGCGACGGGGGAGCAAACGCACCCGCAGCCTGACGACAGCCCCGCTCCGGCCACCGGGGCACCCGCCGGGCCGGCCGGGCTCGGGCAAGACGGCCTGGCCTGGGACCGTTTTGTCAACGACGGCGAGGCCCTCGGGATGGCCGATGCCGACGCCCGCGGGACCAGGGCGGCGCGGCGCATGGTCCTGGCCGCTGTACTGGTAGCCGTCGGCGCCGTGGTCGTGCTCATCACGCTCGTCAGCCTGCTCTAGGCCGGAGAAATCGAAAGCGCGTTGGATGTAACCCAAGAATTCTCTTACCGTTCATCGGCTCTCTACTAGGGCGCAAGATCCATAAGCGATACTCGCGAAGTGCGCACCCAGCGGCCGCTCCCGAAAGGCCCTAACTCCGGCGCACGAACAGCCATGGCGGGCAGGGGAGCGGTCGCGGGTGCCCGAGCGGCCCCGGGAGACGCCACCTTGGCCGTCGAGGAGCTCGACATTTCGGTCGTCATGCCTTGTCTCAACGAGGCGGCCAGCGTCGGGACCTGTGTGGCCAAAGCGTTCGAAGGCATCCGCCTTTGCGGCCTGGTCGGCGAGGTAGTCGTTGCTGACAACGGCTCCTGGGACGGGTCGGCCGAGATCGCCCGCCGGGCGGGAGCGAGGGTGGTCCACCAGCCGCTACGAGGTTACGGGAACGCCTACCGGAAGGGCTTTTCCGAGGCCCGGGGACGCATCGTTGTGATGGGCGACTCTGACGACAGCTACGACTTCACCCAGATCCCGGCCCTGATCGCGCCGATCCAGGCCGGTGCCGATTACGTCCTGGGCTCCCGCTTCCGGGGGCACATCCAGCCGGGGGCGATGACCTGGAGCCACCGCCATATCGGCAACCCCGTCCTCACCGGGATGCTCAATGTGCTCTTCGGTCTTAAGTCGAGCGACGCTCACAGCGGTTTGCGTGCCTTCCGCCGTGAGGCCCTCCAACAGATGAGCCTCAGTTGTGAAGGTATGGAGCTCGCTTCGGAGATCGTCGTCAAAGCGGCGCGCGCCGGGCTCGGGGTGGCCGAGGTGCCCATCGTCTACCACCCCCGGACGGGCGAGTCCAAGCTCCAGTCGTTGCGGGACGGTTGGAGGCACATGCGGTTCTTGTTGCTGCTCTCGCCGCTTCACGTGTTCGTGTGGCCTGGGCTGTTGTTTTTCGGTGCCGGCCTCGCCGGCGAAGGCGTGCTGCTCGGGTTGATGCGTTCGCAACTGGGCCTACGCCTGAGCGCGCTCGCCGTGTGCGTCATGCTATTGGGCATGCAGTTACTGGTCCTGGGCTTGTTCGCCAAGACCTATGCCCGCCACCTGGGCCTGGAAGGGGAGTCGCCGGCCAGCCGCTTTGTGGAGCGCGCCTTCACTCTCGAGCGGGGCCTGCTGGTGAGCGGGCTCCTTGGCGTGCTAGGGGCGGTCATCGCCGCCGGTTCCCTTCTCGGCGTGGTCGGAGGCAGCTCGCTCGACCAGCAGCTGGCCGAGCTCGGGCTGGGGGCCGTGGCGTTGGGGGCACAGCTCGGCTTCTGCTCGTTCTTCCTGGCGTTTTTTCGCCCCCCGCTCGACCGCGCCGGCATGCCCCAGACGATCGTCCTGGCATGAAGGCCCGGCCGCGGCGGGCCGGTACGCCGGTGAAAAAAGCTGTTCGCCGGTGAGAAAAGCGGACGCCGATAAGAAGAGCGGGACGCCGGTGAGCGCGGAAGGCCGGTGAGGACGGCGCCATGCCCCTGAGGGCCATCGTCCTACTGGTAGTAGGGGTGCTCTGCCTCGTCGGCGGCGTCCTGCTGCGGCGGGGTACACCGTTGTTGCCGGCCCGCCAAGGCACGGGCGGCGTGGCCCGCCAGTGGCCCACCGAGCGCGAGCGTCTCGGGTTCAGCACCGACGGTCTTTTCACCGCCTCGCCCCAGCTCTCCGCCCGGCGCACGCTCGGCGCCCGCCAGCGCGATGCCTTCATCGCCGCCGCCGCGGCCCTGCTCGTCGGGCTTGTCCTGGCGCCGCACATCATCGTCCTGGCCCTCGTCGCCGCCTGCACGCTGGCCTACGTGAGCTCGATGGCCCTGCGCCTATGGCTGTTCATGATCTCGCTCGGTGGCACCGAACTGGTCAAGGTCCCCGACGCCGAAGCCCTCGCTGTCCCCGAGCACGTCCTGGAGGGCTACACGGTGATGGTGCCGGTGTTCCGCGAACCCGAGGTGTTGTCCTCTCTGGTCGCCCACCTCCGCCAACTTGATTACCCCCCTGAGCGGCTGCAGATCCTCCTGCTCGCCGAAGCCGACGACGCGGCGACGATCGCCGCCGCCCGCATGGCGATCGGCCCGGCTCGGGACCTTCGCATCCTCATCGTCCCCCCGGGCGGCCCTCGGACCAAGCCCAAGGCTCTCAACTACGGCCTGACCCACGCCACCGGCACCTTCCTTACCATTTTCGACGCCGAAGACCGCCCCGACCCGTTGCAGCTGCGCAAAGCGGCCATCGCCTTGTCCCGGCTACCTCCCGAGGTCGCCTGCCTGCAGGCCCGTCTCGGGTTCTTCAACGGGGGCCAGAACATCATCACCCGTTGGTTCCAGGTCGAGTACAGCATGTGGTTCCGCCAGATGCTGCCCGGGCTGTCCAAGCTACGAGTGCCCATCCCCTTAGGGGGCACGTCGAACCATTTCCGCCGGGAAGTCCTCCTCGACCTCGGTGCCTGGGACCCGTACAACGTCACCGAAGACGCCGACCTCGGGGTCCGGTTGAGCCGCGCCGGTTACCGCAGTGAGGTGCTCGACTCGGTGACCCTGGAAGAGGCCAACAGCGACTTCGTCAACTGGGCGAAGCAGCGCTCCCGCTGGTACAAGGGTTACCTCCAGACCTTCCTGGTCCACATGCGCGACGTCCGCTCGGCGCGTCGCGTCTTGGGCACGCGCTCGCTCGTGTTCTTCATGCTTTTTGTGGGCGGTACTCCCCTCATGGCTATCGTGAACCCGATCTTCTGGTCGTTGACGGTCATTTGGTTCGTCGTCAAGCCGCCGTGGCTGATGGCGATGTTCCCGGCCCCGGTCTACTTCCTCGGGTTATTTGCCTGGCTGGCCGGGAACTTTCTTTTCACCTTCATCTGCCTGCTCGAGGCGGTCGAGGTAGACGACTCGTTGTTCGTGGCCGCCCTTCTGACCCCGCTCTATTGGGTCATGATGTCGCTGGCCGCCTACAAGGCGCTCCTGCAGGTCTTCTTCGCCCCCGCCTACTGGGAGAAGACCCGCCACGGGCTGACGAGGGCGGCCGTAGGAGGGGCAGTACCGGCGAGGCCGACGCCGTGACCGCCGTCCTCGCCCCGCCCCCTCAACCCGTCCGCCCCGCCCCGCCTGCTCCTCCGGGCCCACAGGTCCTACGAACGGCGCCGGGCCGGAGCGGGCCGAGGGCGGCGTTGGTGAGGTACTGGCCCACTGTGCTGGCCGTGGTGGCCTTCGCCGTCTACGTGGGCGCCGGCTGCTACATGCTCTACTCGGTGCACTACGAGATCGGCGACGCGTTGTCGCGCTCCGAGGACGCCCGCGCCGTGCTCTTCAGCCGCGACCCGCACCTGGCTGCCTGGGGATTTGTGTGGTTCCCCGGCCCGGTCGTGGCCGAGCTGCCCTTCATGTTGTTGGCTAGCCCCCTCAACCACGCCGCGTTGGCCGGCCCGTTGAGCACTGCCGCCTGCGGCGCGGTCACCGTCCTCGTGCTCGTGAGGCTGTTCCGCCGGCTTGGCCTGAGCGAGCCCGTGGTGGCGGGCCTGACCCTGACCTACTGCCTGAACCCCGTCATCATCTTCTACTGCAGCAACGGCATGAGCGAAGCGTCGTTCTACCTAGCCGCGGCGGTGTCCCTGCTGGGGGTCGTCTGGTGGTACCAGGAGGGCGGCCCGCTCCCCCTCATCTTGACGTCGATGGGCCTGGCTGCTTCGATGGCGATCCGCTACGAGGCCATCGGTTTCGTGCCCCTGATGGCGGCGCTGACCGCGTTCCGCGAACGGGGGTGGGCACGACGGGCCAAGGTGGCGGCTCTCGTCGCCCTCCCGGGGGCTTTCGTCTTCGCCATGTGGACGTTGGCCAACTGGTTGATCATGGGCAGCCCGTTCTTCTGGTACCAGGGACAGAGCGCTGAAGGTACGTCGCCCGCCAACGCCTGGTGGTTGCCCGTTCACCGGACGTTCATAAACGGGGTCATCTACGCCGCCCGCTACAGCTGGGCCTTTGTCCCCGCGCTCGTCGTGGTGCTGCCCGTCCTGGCCGTCATCGTGCTGTTCAGGGCCCGGCTGTCCAGGGGCCGGCGGTTCTGGGAGCTGGCCACCATCGTGGTCCCTGCCGCTGTCTTCCCCGGCCAGGTGGCGCTGCTCATTTTCGTGGGCAAGACGTGGGGCGACCCGCGCTACTTCGCATCGCTCACCATCTTTGCCAGCGTCACCTTGGGCTTTGCTGCACGCGAGGCGGTTACAACGCACCGGCTCGGCCGCACGGCGAAACGAGCCCTTTGCACCGTGCTCGTCGGCTTGGGCGTGGTCAACGCGGTCAGCGGGACGCGTAACGACCTCAACCCGAAGACGACCCCTGTCGAAGGTGAGTCCATCGCTTTCCGGCCCGCGTTCGGGCTGTCCCGGCCGGCCACCACCAACGGTAACCGCTTCACGCCGCCGATCGTGCTGTGGCACCGCTTCGACGCCTATATAGATCCCTACCTAGCCAAGGGCCAGTTGATCATGGTCGACACGGAGGGGGCGTTCCCGGCCCCCCTGTTCTCCAGGTACCCGGGGCAATGGGTGATCCCGAGCGACCGCGACTTCCAAAGCCTGGCCGAGAACTTCTCGGGCCAGTTCCAGTGGCTGCTGCAGACGCCCGCGCTAGCCACAACTTCGGGGGCCGAGGTGGCCGAAGCGCTCAGCTCGACGACCGACGGTCACTGGCGCAAGGCCAAGAACTTCGGTGCCAGGGTCGGGGAGCTTTACCATTGGGTGCCTGACCAGTTCCAGTGACACCCTGGGGGACCGCCTGCTGTGCGCAGCGGGGACAGCATTTCGAGACGGGTCAGGCGGTCGACGCCCGCGCCACCAGTTGCCAACCCCAAGGCGTGGACGGCAAGTTCAACCTGAACACGTAGTCGAAGGTCCTTATCGTTACCTTCATGGCGCCCCGCCGGAGCGCGCCGAGGTCCTGGGCCGCATCGCTGACCAGCCGCGGGCCCCGAGCCACGAGGGCGAGCCGGTAGAGGTTGAACCCCGGGAAGCCGGCGCGCTCGACCCGGTGCACGATGTACCCGGCGTTCGTCAGTACTTCCGTCAAGAGCTCGGCGGTGAAGTGCCTACGGTGGCCGATGTAATGGTCGAACGCCGACATCGGGCCGGCCGGCACGGTGACCACGAGCGAGCAGCCTGCGGCCAGATAGGCGCGGGCGTTGGACAACAACAATGCCGGGTCGTCGACGTGCTCGATCACCTCTGAACATATTGCGTACGACGCCCATCTCCGCCTGTCCACCGGTACTTCCTCATGGGCGAGCAAGTCGCGCCGAAAAAAGGTGGCACCGGGGACGGCCTGTCTGGCCCGGTCTACCCCGGACCGGGCGTAATCGGTGCCCCAGAACTCGACGCCCGGGTACCGCCGCACCAGCCACCCGACCAGTTCACCTTGGCCGCAGCCGATGTCAAGGAAGCGGGAACCGGGCGGGACGGTTCCGAGCGCCCTGCAGATGAGGCGGAGCCGGTACCAATTGGCAGGGTTGCGGTACAGGGCGTCCCCGAACGCGTCCCAGTGCGCGTCCCAGTCGTCCATGCTCTTCGTTGCGGCGGCCACCGTGGCCGGGTGACGCGCCCCGTTCGTGGCCTCGGCCGGGCCTCGTGCCCCGGAGGGGGGGGCCTTCGGGAGCGGCCGCAGGGTGCGCACGCCCGAAGTATCGCCTATGGACCTTGCACCCCAGTAGAAAGACGATGAACGGTAAGCGAACTCTTGGGCTACAACTCGCCCAACGCCATCTCGGCGGTCAGGCTCACCAGGCTCTCCTGCAGTTCGAAGTGGGTGACCAGCAATTTGCCCAGGGCCCCCAGGCCGTTCGGGGCGCCCTGGCTCATGCCCAGCTCGGCCGCCCGGCGCCGGGCGTCCTCGATGGTCGCCACAGCCTCCTCGCGTGCCCAGGAAAGCATCGTGGCCACGAGCGCGCCTTCGGCCTCCTGGGAGCGGGCGCGCGCCCTTTTCACCAGTGTGCCGATCCGGGCTTGGGCGGCGAGGACCTGGCCTTCCAACTCGTCTGCCCGGTGCTCGAGGTGCGCCAGCCGCGAGCGAAGTGCCGTGAGCAGTTCCTCGTCGGTGCAGGGGACGCCTTCGGCGAGCAGACGCGCCACCGGCCCCGGCCCGGCCACCGGGCCAGGGCCGGTCGGGGGGGCCGCTCGGGGTGGGCGAGACGGCTCGGACGGGCGAGGAGACGGCTCGGAGCGGTGGGCCGGCTTCGCCTCCCGTCCAACGCTCCTGGCCTCGATCTCGGTCGTACGGTCGGCCAGGGCGCGTACCAGGGCGTCGCGATAGTTGGACACCAGCACCGGCAGGGGGATATCAGGGCCCCAGTCGGGTGTACCGGCCCCTATAAGCGACGTGGCGGACCGTAGGGCGATGTGGGCCGCCTCCCGGGCCAACAGGCCATTGAGGCTGGCGACGCGTGTCACCTCGGAAATCTCGTCCGCCCGCCGGACCGCTTGGCGGCTTTCGGCCTCGTCCCTGGCCAGCGCGGCCTGAAGGTCCATGGCCTGGCGTAGAGCGGCGGGGGCGTTGCCGCGGCCGTACTTACGGACATGGTCGAGCAAAGCGCTGACCCTGTAGCGCTGGCTCAGGACCCGGTCCAGATCTCCCAGCGCAGTGGCGGCCGCCTGCGCCGCGTCGGCGTCGGCCCGCACGGCGACGGCGTAGCTCTCTTCTGCCTCGGCTAAGCGGTTCGCCAGTTCATCGAAGCGGGCGAGCTGGTCAGTAGCCGTAGGCGAGAGGCGCGTTGTCTCCCGCTCAGCGTCGACCGCTTGTTGGAGCGACAGACCGTCGGCCGCTTGCGGGAGCGACAGGCCGAGGAGCTGCTGAGCCGGCGACCCCGTCGCAGTGCGGTCAGCCCGAGGCTCGGCTTGCACAGCTCCAGCGTACCCGAAGGTCAAAATGCGCCCGGGTCTTCACTATCTTCGAGCTGGAGGGCCCTCGTCCCCAGCTCCACGAGGTTCCTTTCGACCTCGGCCAGCGCCCGGAGATGGTGCTCGATGGCGCGAGCCACTTCGGAGCCCATAGAGGGCACTTCGGAGCCGGTGCCAGCCGGTACTGGGCCGGCCGACGCATTGAGGATCTCGGCGGCGCGCAGCTCGGCTTCGAGGAGTACCCCCGTCGCCTCGAGCTCAGTGGTCTGACGGGCGGCCGAGGGGACCAAGGGCACCCCCTCCACCGACGGCGCCTGGAGCACGGTCCCTAGCCGCGCCTCGAGCTCCGCCGCCAGCTCGAGCTGACGGGTGGCCCGGTCGATACGCTCTTGCGCCTCGTCCAGCTCGGCGCGCAGAGAGAGGAGCTCGAACGGCTCGGGAGCACGACCAGGTCCGGTCATCTTCCCCAAGCATACGGCACGGCTTTGGGCGCCGAGCGGCCCAGCGGGCCCGAAGGTATATCCCGAAATTCCACCCGAGGGGCAACAGGGCGATGGCGCCGGCGTCGATGCAAGGCACCAGGGACCAGGCCGGCGGTCGGCCTGCGGTCGCCGGTCAGGAGGGTCGTCGTGCTTGCTCCCCGGACGCTCACGTGGGTGCGCCCCGGGGCGCTGGCCCGGGCCTGTGCCGGGGTGGCTGTCGCCCTCCTGGTGCCCCCAGGCGCCGGGGCCGAAACGGTGGGGTCATCGGCGCTCACCGCCGCGTCCGACGGGGTCACCGTGAAGGGGACATCGTTGTACCTCAACGGGGCACCCTGGCATTTCAGTGGCATCAACGTCCCCGAGGCGGCGACCGACTACGAAGTCAACGGCGGGTGCGGTGCCTCCCTTGACCTGTTGGCCTTTTTCGACTCCTTGGCTCCCGACAGCGTGGTGCGCGTGAGCTTCGGGCAGGACGCCACGATCGACGAGGGCCGGTGCTTCAGCCGGGCCAGCATCAGCCGCGACTGGCGGGCGCTGGACCGGGTGGTGGCGGCGGCCGACGAGAGCACCACCCACGCCCGGCTCATCGTCGGCCTGGGCGGTCAGGGCGGTACGTGCGACGGAGGAGCCTTCAAAACCGCCGGGTGGTACCAGTCGGGTTACCTGAGGCCCTACGTCGCTCAGGACGGCTATTCGCGTAGTTCCTACTGGGACTATCTTCGTGAGGTGGTCAGCCGCTACGCCGGCAACCCCGCCATCTTCATGTGGGAGCCCATGGGCGAGCCCGAGGCCGCTGACTGCGCGCCGGGTTATCGCGGTACTGAGTGCTACAGCCACAAATGCCCACTGGACGCCACGACCACGCTCGTCAACTGGTTTGACATGCGGGCCAAGCTCGATGCCGCCGTCTCAGCTGGGGTGGCCGGATGGGTGCCCTGGACTTACGGCACGGGCACCAACAACGCGTGTGATTACTACATCATGCCCGGGGACCCGGTCCTGGGCGTCCTGGCCAGGGTGCCGGCCACCTAGGTCGTGCCCCCCGAGTTCCCACACCACTGCAGTGCAGGAGGCAGACAAGTCAGGCAAAAGTGGTCGTTTGGGTTTTCAGTCACAGCGAGGGGCCGTCCCCCTGCTGTCAGTCGCAACGTTACGGGAACATTCGCGAGCATGACGCTAGCTGTTCAGTTGTAAAGGCCCAGGGACTTGCGGGCGGGCGCGAGACTTCGGTCCATGGTCCCGAAGGCCATAGGGAGGGCTTCTGCGGCCGCCGTCCTGGCCGCCGCCGTCAGCACGTTGGGGGTCGTCCCGGTGGCCCAAGCGGCCTACCCGGGCACCAACGGTGACATCGCCTTCAGCTCGACGCGCAACAGCAACATCGCCATCTACGAGGTCGACCCGGCCGCTCCCGGTATCGGTACGGCGAGCGGTGACACCGCCGCTACTACCGAGCTCACCCTGGGGGCCGGTGATGTGGAGCCCTTCTATAGCCCGGACGGCAATACCGTCTATTTCTCGAGCGACCGCGACGCGGCCGGCGATTATGCCATCTTCTCCGTACCGGCCAACGACCCGGAATCGGCTACCAGCCCCGCCACCGAGCTTTCGGCCGTCAGCGGCGACGAGTCCCATAACGACTATTCGCCCAGCGTCGCCCCCGACGACGAAACGGTCGTGTTCAACCGCGACAACACGGCGATCGACACGCTGTGGGCCCCCACCGGCGTCAGCTCGCTGTGCACGCTTTACACGCCGTCGGGGGGGCTGCTCCCCAACAACACCAGCGACGGCAGCGGTAGCCGGGTGGTCTTCGACCCCGTGGACCCGACCAAGGCGATATACGTCAACGCCGATGGCGACCTCCACCTCCTGAGCGGCATCAAGTTCACGGCCGGGTCAAACCCGTGCAACCAGCAGTCGACCATTACGGACACCGACATCTCCACAGAGGCCTTTCCCACGGGGACGACCTATGCCACCGGGGTCGATGCCGACCCCGACTGGAGCCCCAACGGCCAAGAAGTGGTCTTCAACTCCACCCGCGGCGGTGGGGACACCCTTTTCATCATCGACAACCCCACCACCGCCACGCCTACAGGCAACCCCGTCATCGCGGCGCAGGCCAGCGGCACGTCGACGGCGATCAGTACCGAGCCCGTGTTTTCTCCCGACGCCACTGCCATCTCTTTTGTCCAGTCCAAGAAGGGCTCGTCGGTCTTTTCCGAGATGTTGCTGCCGGAGAGCAACGGCACTTGGGAGCCCAGCGACATGGAAGACCTGAGCGCTCAGAGCACCGGCATCAGCTTCGACAGCGAGCCGGACTGGCAGCCCCTGGCGGCGGCCAACGGGGGACAGGTGCCTGAATCGCCGTACACGGCCGCCCTCCCGGGTGTGGCCCTCCTCGTTCTCGGGTCGCTGGTCGGGTTGCGCTACCGGCGCTCCCGGCGTCGGGCGGCCCGAGGCTGAGGGCCTGTCCCTAGGTCCCGCTCGGCCCGCCGGCAAGGGCTTGGCCGAGGGCGCGGATCCTGGTGCGGTCGGCTGCGGGCACGAACCTCTGGTCTGATGGGCAGAGCGTCAGCAACGAAACCGCGTCGATGGCGTTGAAGGTCGCCACCGTCGAGGGAAGGTGCGTCCGCGGCTCTACGCTCCGGGCGCCGATCACGACCGAGGCCATGGCGTTATCAATGCCTCCACCGGTCTGCAGGAATGCGCAGAACGCCGACCCGTCGGTGAGCAAGGCGCGCAGGGCCACATTTCCCTCTGTCTGTACGTAAGTAGCCAGTCCCGGGTCGGACTTGGCCAAGTCCGTGAAGTACTGGCCATCCTGAGCGGGAGATGTTCGCGGTGCCGAGATCCTCGTGAGCTTCGCCGGCGACTTCGTGCTCGTAGGCGCCGGCCCGGCGGATCCTGGCGAGCCGCAGGACGCGGCGACGACGGACACGGCCAGCAAGAGCCCGAGAGACAACGGGCAACGGCGAGGACGCGGGCCGGCCATGCGCCGAAGGTTACAAAAAACCGAGCGACCTCGTTAGAGGCAAACGGTTGATTAATGTGACGTTCACTGCCAAGATGTCAGCCCGTGGCCCAGGTTTTACCCGACGTTCACGACCGGGGCTCAGGGTACCTCCACGGAAATCTCAGGCGCTGTTCACGGGAAGATTTCACTGCCTGTTCACCACCATGATGCTTGCCCACCCCGAAGGTGCCGGGTCGCTCGTTTAGCGTCCCGGGCATGTCCAATTCCCGCAGAGCCAAGGGCCGTTTTCGGGCGGCCATGGGGGCGCTGACGACGGGCTTGCTCGCCACAGCCGCCCTTGTCCCGGCCACGGTGGTCACCGCCACTCCGGCCTCCGCCACCGGAGTAGGCGCCATTGCCGGCCTCTCCGCTGGGTCCATACAGCACGTATGGCTCATCATCCTGGAGAACAAGTCCTACGACGAGACCTTTACCGGGCTCAACAACAACACCTACCTGTGGCAGACCCTCCCCTCCGAGGGCGTCCTGCTCCAGAACTACTACGGCACCGGGCACTCGAGCATGGACAACTACATCTCGCTGGTCTCCGGGCAGGCGCCTGAGGAGGACACCCAGGAGGACTGCAGCACGGCCAACGTGCCGTTCGGCTCGGACTCGACCATCGTCACCGCCGCCGCCGACATAGCCGCCGGGGGCACGGGGACGGTCGGGGGTGCCACCCCCAACTGGAACTTCGGCCAAGTCGACTCGCTGCTGGGGCCGAACGCGCCGCTGGGTGCCACCGGCACGACCACTACCAATGGGTGCACGTACCCGAGCGAGGTCGCCACCCTGTTCGACCAGTTCAACCTGGCCGGTATCAGCTGGAAGGGCTACGCCCAGGATCTCGGCGGGGCCCAGCTCATCGGCTCCACGACATTTGTCAACGACAGCGTCCCCGGCCGTGACGATGGCCCCTGCGGCGCCCCGGGCGCCTCGACCGAGAACCCGGTGACCGCCCCTACCTACCTGACGGCCAACACCGCTCACCCGCTCCCCTCGGACGTGTCGAGCTTCACCGCCGCTTCCTTGGTGGCGGGCACGGGGGCCACGAACGATCCCCAGTAATCCGACCAGTACGTGGCCAAGCATTTCCCGTTCCCCTGGTTCGAGTCGCTGATCGGCAGCTACAACACGACCACCGGCGCCGTTGGGCCGGCGCTCACCGAGCCCGCTTCCGACCTTGCCGGCGAGGCCAGCGGTACCCCGTCCAACTGCGACGCCAGCCACATAGCCAACCTCGACAGCCCGGCCGACGGCCTGGTGCACGACCTGCAGAACAACACGGCGCCGGCGTTCAGCTGGATCACCCCGGACAACTGCAGTGATGCCCATGACACCACCTGCAAGGGCAACAACCTCTCGGGCGCCTTCGGCCTCAATGCCAACGGCACCGTCAACCTGAACGACCCCATCTACCGCCCCGCCGGCCTGCCGGCCTTCGACCCCGAAGCGACCACGCCCATCAACTACACCGGTGGGCTCTATGCCTCCGACCTGTTCCTCTCGTACTACATCCCGCTTATCGAGGATTCGGCGGCGTTCGCCCACGGCCTGATCGACATCACTTTCGACGAGGGCGAGCCGTCGTTCACCTATTCGGGCAACAGCTTCAACAACGTGCCGACCACGGGGCCCAACGGCCAGGGGACGATCGCCCCCTCCGGCTTCACGACCGCGAACCTCCTCGGCAACACGGACACCCCGACCAGCAATAACCCGAACTACACGCCGTACAGCAACAACACCCCGACCTTCGGGTCAGCGGGGACGAGCGCTCCGGGCGCCGACTCGGTCTACGGTGCCTACGGCGTCACCGCTGACGCCGCCGGTGAGAACATTTCCGGCACCAACGTCAACGTCGAGCCTTTCGGCCCGGACTCCACGCTGGCGCAGACAACGTCCGGCGACCAGCTCTACCCCGGCCCCGGCAACAACGCCTTCATCGACCGGCCCCCGGCGTGCACGTCGACCAGCCCCGACACGCCCGCCAACTGCGTTCCCGGCATCGTGAGGGGCGGTTCAGGCACCACCCCCACGGCCCGTACCGACGCGGTGACCGGTAGCTCGGGTTCGTCGACGATCACCGACGCCTCCATTATCGGTGACGACACCGGTCGGGCCATCACCTCGATCACCATCGGTGGCACGGCCGTCGCCAGCGGGACCTCGACCTTCACCACCGACTTCCCCAACGGCATTTTCGTGGGGGCGGTGACCGACAGCGGTCCCCTCTTCCCCACGGTTAGCGCAGGGGCGACCGTCGCCGGTCAGTTCCAGATGGTCGACGACGCCGGCAACCCGGTGGACGCGCCCGGCGCGGTCACGAGCGTAACCCTGAGCGCCGAGTGCGACCCGGCCACCAACGACCTGCCGTCGACCT
>JBKQUU010000183.1:0-3317 GCA_052325485.1 Acidimicrobiales bacterium
CAAAGCTGTTGGCAAGCGGCCTGAACGACGGCGTCGACCCGCTCTCGGCCGGGCCCGAGCTGCTCGGCCTGCTCGACACCATCGGCCGCGGTGGGGAGCTCGTGGTGCTGCTCGTGGACGACCTGCACTGGGCGGACACGGCCTCTGCCCGCGCCCTGCTGTTCGCGCTGCGCCGGCTCAGGGCGGACCCAGTGCTTGTGGTGGTCACGTCCCGCCCGGGCGAACTAGCCCGCCACGGCGAGGGCTGGTACCGGTTCGTCTCCGGCGACGAGCGGGCGACCAACTTGCAGCTCGGCCCCTTCGGGACAGAGGACTTGGCGGCCCTCAGCCGAGCGCTCGGCTCGGGCGAGCTCTCCCCGGCGGGGGCCACCTCGCTGCTGCACCACACCGGGGGGAACCCGCTTTACTGCGCCACGCTGCTGCGCGAGCTCGGGGCAGAAGCCCTCGGGCGCCTGGACGGGCTGCCCCGGGTGCCCAAGAGCCTGGCGAGCATCATCCTCGTGAGGATGAGCAGGATGACCGTTGACGCCCGGGCATTGGTGACCGCGGCCGCTGTGCTCGGGCAGCGCTGCCCGTTGGCGCTGGCTGTGCAGCTCGCCAGCCCGGCCGACCCGTTGGCCGCCCTCGACCAGGCCGTTTCCGCTTCGTTGCTTGTCGAGGAGGTGGCCGGGGCCGAGATGGCTTTTGCGCACCCCCTCGTCTGGAGCGCCGTCTACGGCGACCTGAGTGCCGCCCGGCGGCGCGAACTGCACGCCCGAGCAGCATCCCTAACCAGGGGGGAGCGCGCCCTTGCCCACAGGGTGGCGGCTGCCGCAGGCCCCGACGACGGCCTCGCCGGGGACCTCGAGGCGGCTGCACAACAAGCACGCACCAGAGCCAGGGCGGAGCTGGCCGCGTCCTTGTACAGCCAGGCCGCCGGGGTGTCAAGCAGCGCGGCCGAGAGGGAACGCCTCCAGCTCCTGGCCCTCTATTCGCTGGTCATTTGCGGCGACATGGCGGGAGCGCAGGCTCTTGCTAGGCAGGCCGAGCACTTCACGCCGAGCGCGGCGCGAGACGCGGTGCTTGGCGTCCTCGATTTCTTTTCTGGTCGGATCGCGAGCGCCCGGGCACGGCTCAGCAAAGCTTGCGATGCGGACGACCCAGGGCTCGTGCCGCCGATGAGGTCGGACGCCCTCTTAGCGCTCGCGGCAGCACACCTTTTCGACGGCGACGCGGAGGAGTCGATCGCCCGTTGCCGTCAAGCCGTGGACGCTTCTGCGGCCGTACCGTCGGCACGCAACCGCTCGCTCGGCATGCTCTGCCTCTTCCGGACGCTCTGCGCACGCTCAGAAGACGACGTGGACCAGGCTCTCAGCCTGCTGGACCACCTGCCCGACCAAGCGGCCGGCTCCGGGCCCGAGGACCTCGACGCTCTCATAATGCGCGGGACGGCGCTGCTGGCGGCCGGCTGCCCGGAGAGGGCCTACCCAGACCTGCTGCACGGCGCCAACTGCGTGCGGGGTGGGCTCTCCTCGTCGCACGTCGTCCAATGCCTCTATCTCTTGAGCGGTGCCGAGTACTCGCTCGGGTTGTGGGACGACGCCCTTGTCCACGGCGAGCTGGCTGTGGCTGCCTCAGAAGGCGGGCGTGCCTGGGAGGCCGTTGAGGCCCACCTCTACGCGACCTTCGTCCCGCTCGCACGGGGAGATACCGGTGCGGCAGCCACCCACATCGAAGCCTCCCGGGCCCTCGCCGCTGTGGTCGGGACAGGCCATACCAGGGTGTACGTTGCGACATTCAACGCGGCGCTCGAGCTGGCGCGAGGGGACCCGCGAGCCGCTCTTGGTGCGCTCGGCGCCGTGCGCTCCAGCGGCCGGGCGGCGGTGTTCAGCCGTGGCAGACCACTCGACTGGCCGCTCCTCGAAATCGAAGCGTTACTGGCGCTCGGTGAACTCAAGGCGGCTAGCGGCCGGCTTGAGGAGCTGGCGGAGGGCAGTGTACGCCGTTCGCCACTATCGCTCATCGAACAGGCGCGCCTCACAGCGCTGGTGGCCATGGCCCGAGGCGACCAGGACCAAGCCGCTCAGGCGTTGGCCGAAGGGTGGCGCTGCCTCGCCGGGCACAAGTTGCCGCTCCTGCAAGCCAAGCTCGAGCTGGCCGAGACCAAGTACTTCCGCATCACCCACCAACGCAGCCAGGCCATCGAGCGGCTGCACTCCGCCAGGTCTTGCCTTGTGGGCCTGATGGCCGCGCCCTACGTCGAGCTCTGCGACGAGGAGCTTGCCCAATGGGGGGCCACGACCCAAAGCGCAGGCCTACGCCGCGAGCTCCTGCTCACCGCCTCAGAGCTGCCGGTCGCCCGGCTCGTGGCGAAGGGCCGCACCAACAAGGAGGCGGCGACGGAGCTGTACGTGAGCGTGAAGACGGTCGAGCACCATCTCTCGAACATCTACCTGAAGCTCGGTGTACGTTCCCGCCGCGAGCTCGCCCGGCTGCTCGAAAACCTTTCCGCCTAAGCCCCCCGGAGTGGAGCCCAAAGGACCTCCACCGGTGACAGTGTCCGGAGGCAGCCTGACGCCTTAGCGGCGCGAGATTAGGGACGGAATTAGGGGCTGACCCCCATGACGTCAACCACTTCCGTGGTTGACAATCATGCGCGTGATCCCACTGCGTCTTCAAAGCGCGAGGGGCTGAACGCCTTGCGGCTCGTCCTAGACATCGACCGGTCGGCCGACGGCCGGGTCGAAGGGTTCGTCCACCCTGTGGGAGCTCAAGCAGCCGTGCCCTTCTCGGGCTTGCTTGAACTCCTCGGCGCCCTGGAGGAACTGCTTCTCCCTGACGAGAGGGCTCCAAGGGCCGACGAAGCCACAGGACGGGAAAATCGTGCCGGCCACTAGGTGATGGCGCTCGCTAAAGGTCCCGAGCCCCTAAAAGCCTTCTGGCGGGGGACGAACTGGTGTCGCGCGCACGAGCACTGTGCAGGCGCGTCGCGGTCCCTCCTTGTACTACGAACCCAGACGCGACCCCGCCAGTCAGGAGTCCCCCCAAAGCCCGAGTGTGACTGAAGGCAGAAGTGGGGTCCTGATTAGGGTCCACCCCCCATGACACGAGACCGGCACCCGACCGACAATCAGCATATGCCCCCTAAATGCCATCCTCTACCCGTTGCTGTTCTTCGCCGGACTGTGGGTCCCCCGCGCACAAATGACCCCGGTGCTGCGGAACATTGGCGACTGGACTCCCCTCGGAGCGGCGGTCCAGGCACTTCAGAGATCCACGCAGGTTGGGTTCCCCACTGCGCAATCGCTCCTCGTCCTGGCGGCGACGCAGCGATTTTC
>JBKQUU010000184.1:0-2625 GCA_052325485.1 Acidimicrobiales bacterium
CGGGAAGACCCCTGGCGTCAGTCTGTTAGTCGGGCTCTACCTGCACCAAGGAGTGGCGAGCTCAGCCAGGCCCAACACGATTCGCCCCTATCGAGGTGGCCACAGTCCATGGGGGTCTGTTAGGACGACGGCCCAAGCGGGGACAACAACCACCACCACTAAATCGCTGACAACTAACTCTTCCCACGGGGCTACCAATGACGTCTCGCCATGTCCACGAGCACGACTCGGAGGCACCCGGGCACGGACTGCCCGGGTTTCGCAGCGTGAGGGCACTTGTCAGTGTGCAACGCGACTGGAGCCACAGTCGCCTGGTCGGCGCCAAGCGCCGCCTCTCCTCGGTTCTAGCCGCCCGTGCCCCGCATGCGGAGGCACTCGTTAGGGCCTTAGTGGCCCCAGGCTGAAGGACGCTGACGCCGACGAAAATGGCGAACCCGGACGTTTGTACGCGCGCTGGGCGTTAATTGGCTTTTCCGCAGGTCAAAAGCACCCTGGGCCGCGCGGAGTGTGGCCATTTCCGCATTAACGGAAGCTTTCACGAGGGTCACGCTAAGCGGCTATTGTAACGCTCTGTGCACGGCCGGCCGAGATGATGGCACCAGTCCACCGTCGACGCTAAGCAACTGCGATCGGTCTTAACGCCGGTGGCAGCATCTACCTATCGTCACTCAGTGAGAAGTTTGGGGCGTCCTCCGGCAACGACGCCACCAAACCAAACTAGGGCACAAGTACACGGCGAGAAATAAGTACACAGGCGAGTAATAGGAACGCGGTCAGTCTTTCTGTCCGACGTAACGAGGGGGCATTGGTCATTGTGAAGATCGAAGACTGTCGCGATACGAGCATGTCCGCAGACCAGTCTGTGCGGACAGCCATATTGACGGCGCGGGGAGACGGAGCCGAACCGGACCAGTTGACGCAACTTACTATTGTTGTGCCTCTTTATAACGAGGAAGACAATGTGGATCCTGTTGTGGAGGAATTGCTCTCGGTCCTCGATACGGTCCCCGTGGTCGCTGAGCTAATACTGGTCGACGACGGTAGTCGCGACGCCACCGGTGAGCGGGCCTTTGCTTGGCACCACCGCGACCATCGGGTAAAAGTGCTTCAGTTCCGCCGGAACTTCGGCCAAACGGCCGCCATAACCGCCGGCTTCGACGTGGCCGAGGGCGCGGTTATCGTGGTGATGGACGGCGACCAGCAAAACGATCCTCGTGACATTGTGAGGTTGCTGGACGAGATGGCCAGAGGTTATGACGTAGTGAGCGGCTGGCGGGTAAACCGCAAGGACAAGCTCCTACTTCGGAAGCTCCCGTCCCGGCTGGCCAACCGGCTAATTTCGCGCATCACCGGCACCGAACTGCATGACTATGGTTGCACCCTGAAAGCTTATGAGTCAGGGGTGGTGCGTCACCTGAAATTGTACGGCGAGATGCACCGGTTTATCCCGGCGCTGGCCAGCATGGCCGGGGCGCGGGTAACCGAGGTACCGGTCAACCATAGGCCCCGCATACGGGGCACGTCCAAGTACGGGATATCGCGTACGTTCCGGGTGCTCCTCGATCTATTGACGGTCAAGTTCCTTCTCGAGTACCTCACGCGCCCGATCCAGTTTTTTGGCCGCGTCGCCGCCCTTTCGGTGACGGGGACGTTTATGGCGGTGGCATTGCTTGTCGCGCAGCACCTGGACCGGTTCCAGGTCCTGAGCGGGGATACTTGTGTCTCGTTGGCCACCATGCTCGTGGTGCTCAGTGTCCTGGCCCTTTGTGTGGGCCTGCTCGGAGAGGTGATAACCCGCAGCTATTTCGAGAACGGGCAACGGCGTACGTACGTCGTCCGTAGACGGGCCGGGTTCGCCTTAGACCTTTCCGAGGCCCAGGCCACCGGGCCGGCACTCGAGGGCACCATGGCGCCGGCGGTGATCGGGGCGGCGGGCCCGGTGTGGGGCCGTGGTGCCGACAGAGGATCCCAGTAGGGCATTGATGACGACAAGAACACGGGGCCGGGTAATAACTCTGGCCAAGCTCGCCGTGTCCGGCGCGCTGTTGGCCTACCTGGTACGCAAGGGGAGCGTGGGCGCGGTGGAGCGCGCCATCACCGGCGCCTCCCCGAAATGGCTGGCCGTGGGGCTTGGGCTGGGCGTGCTTGGTGCCGTGCTGACGATCTGGCAGTGGTGGGGCGTGCTGCGCTCCCTCGGCTTAAGAAGGACTTACCGGCGTTGTTTTCGCCTCGAGCTGGCCGGCGATGTGTTCGATGCCGCCCTTCCGAGTTCTATAGGGGGCGACGTCCTGCGGGCGGTCAGCGTGGCCGAACGCTCAGACGAGCGCCAGGTAGGTGTGGCCAGCGTGGTCCTTCGCCGGCTGTGCAACTTCCCCGGGATGGTGCTGTTGATGGGCCTGGGTATCGGGGCCACCTGGGCCAGCGGTCGCACCAACCGGGCCTGGCCGGCGGTCCTGGTCGCCCTGGCCTTTGGCCTGGGCCTCGTGCTGGTCACCCTGAGCCCGTTGGCGGGCTGGGTCTCTGCCCGGCGCTGGCTGCAACGGCGGCACCTGCGACCTTTGGCCAAGGTGCTGGGGACCGTGGAGGTTTTTCGCGTCCTCAGGGGAGCGCTGAGCGCGGCCGTCC
>JBKQUU010000185.1:0-9290 GCA_052325485.1 Acidimicrobiales bacterium
GCCTGGCGGCTTCGACCCCGGCCGCGACCAGGGCCTGGTCAGAAAAGTCCAGGCCAAGGAAGCGACTGGCAGGAAGGCCCGGACCGTCAGGTCGGCTGCGTGGCCGGAACCACAGCCCACGTCTGCGACGTCGCTGCCTCCCCGGAGCCGTTCGACCAGACCGGGGACCAAGGGCAGCGTCTGGAACAGGCGCAGACGGTTGGGCGCTCTGGTCTTCGACCCGGACCAGGCGAGCCCCCGTGCCGGGGCAACTCGGCGCATAATTGGGTATTCTGTAGGTTCCACGGTCGGAATCTCCAAGGTTGCGAGAGAACGCGTACTCGGCGATCCCGCGTCTACCCTCCGGGGGCCGGCTTGGGCGCCGACAGGGAAAGCCGGCGCCCAGAACAACGAACTACCGGCTGGCGCCGGCTATAAACGTGGCGACGATGTAGGTCGCATGGCGGTCGAGCGACACCCTGGCCCCCTATGGGGGAGTCAGGTATTGCAACTGTAGTAGTAGCTGTGGATGGGGGGGCCGGGGGGAAGGGTGGATAACTGCTGGCTTTGGGGATAACCGGCTCAGCGATCTAATCGGCAGTGGAGGTTCATGTCGTCGGCGATGGTCGATGCTCAGCCGCTGGTTCTTCGGCTGTAGGTTGCGGCGTAGGCGGCCCAGTCCCCGCTCGCGAGCCGCTGCCATTGGACTGCGACTTTGATGTGGATGCCAAGCATGCGAGCGATTACCGCCGCGGGGAGCTCGGCGGCGAGTTGCATGATGGCGGCGGTACGAGCCGGACCGGTGTGGATGCCGAGCGCCGCCAGTCGTTCGTTGAGCCGGCTGGCGCTGATGGGTCGGCCGGGTTGGCCGCCGGGGAAGAGCCACTGCCCGGTCCCCAGTTCGCCAACGGCTGCATGGCCTCGACGGTTGGCCACTAACTCGGTCAGCATTGTGGCCAACGGTCCGGGCACTTCGATGGGCCGGTGACCCAGTCGCAGTCGGACGCCCTCGGAGTGTTGTTCGATGTGAGCAACGGTCAACTGGCTGATGGTGGCGACGTGCTGGGCGTAGAGCAGGACGAGCAGACCGGCAACCCGGTCGGTTGGCTCCAGGTCGTCGTCGCGTAGAAGCCGGCGAGCTTGCTGCCAGCGTCGGTCGTCGTCGATTGCCGCCGATGGGCCGTGCCAGCGGATGGCGGGCAGGTCCAGGCTGGCGAGGTGCTGGGCGTTGGCCCAGCGGACGAAGTTGCCGACGTCGGCTGTGCGCGCTGGACCGGCCTCGGCCACCCAGGCGTCGAGATGGTCCTGGCGCGCTGTGGCCAGGCTCAGCCCTCGTGCCCGTAGCCAGTCCAACAGGAGCACCGCCCCTTGAACGTGGCGTTTGATGTTCACGGCCTGCGAGTAGGTGATATCGGCTTGTCGTTGGCGGCGACGCAGGCGGCGGATGAGGTGCCAGCGGGCGTATCGGCCAAGGAGATGCTGTTCGTCTTGGTCAGGGCGGGAGGCGACGCAGTGAGTAACCCACTGCTCTAGGCGGGCCATCTGCTCGTCGCGGGGAGGCAGCGCTCCTGTGGAGACCAAGACGGCGCGCAGGTGACGGACCACCTTGACCGGCCCGGCGGCGTCGAGGCCGTCGTGGCTGAGCTCAACACGGCCGGAGCCAAGGTCGGAAAGCAGACGGGAAACGGCAGGTTTTTGCAGCCAGTCCAGGGTGGTCTCCAGCCGCTGCTCGAGCATGCTGCGTCTGAGGGTGGCCAGTTCGGCGCGCACGGCCCCGTCCGGGCCGGCGAGCAGTTCATCGAGACGTAAGCAGATCCGGCACCGCTCGCATAGGCCCTCCACCAGCTTGGTTGCCTCTCCGCAGGTGGGACAGGGCTTCCACAGCGACGGGTCCGAAGGGGTGCAGGCGGCACACAAGGGCCGAGCGCGGGTGCCTGAGCGGACCAGATGGAGCTGTCCACAGCCAGCACAGCGGGCCCTGTGCTTCTGGCAGGCCCGGCACCAAGGCTTGCCGGTGAGCTTGGAGATCTCGCACGCGCCATGTTCGCCGCAGATCGAGCAAGTCAGCTTGGTCAAGGGTCGGCAGCTCTCACAACGGGGGCCCGAGGCGTCCCGCACGCAGACAGGCCGGCTCCGTCCGCAGCCGGCACAGACCTCGTGGTTGACCGGAGCCTGGTAGTAGCAATGACCGCAGAGCACGTTGTCGTCGTCATCGCGTCCTGCGGCCGGTCGCAGTTTGCCGCAACCTGCGCAGGTGACCCGGCGGCGACGGGCCTCACAACCCCGGCAGACGCGAAACCCCTCCCAGCGGCCGGAAAGGCGAACTAAACGGCCGCAGTGGGGGCACGCCGGGCGCACGATGGCCGTCGCGCCCGCCGCGCACAGCTGGTCGATGAAGCGCAGCACGGCCGGGACGGTGGTCTCGGCCCCCGCTCCCGTCAAAAGCTCCGGGCGGTCTTCTATGGCCCAGGCGAGCTGGCGGCGCAATGTCGTGCGCGAGGCTACGGTGCCGAGAGCTCCCACTACCTTGTCGGCGCCCAGGTCAGGCTCGATCGTGGTGAGGACCCGCACGACGATGGCCGTCGGGTCTTCCTCGACCATCGGACAGCTCCCGCAATGCGGCCGTCCCGCCCGGTCAACCCAGGCGACCTGGCGGACAGCGCCACAGCTCGCACAGCCAGCCCGCCGTTTCCCGCACAAGTAGCAGACCCAATCCTCGCCCCGGCGCACCTGGCGCACCAGGTCCTTGCCGCAGCTTGCGCACACCGGAGCGGCCACGGCGGCTCCACGCCGACGCAGCCCCAAGAGGAACTCGCCGACCACTTTCGGAGCCGGTGACAGGCCATCTTCGAGGACCCCCGGCCGCTCGGCCAACGCCTTGGCCAGACGCCGCAGCATCATCCGCTTGGGTGCCACTTCCCCAGCGGTGTCGGACACCAACTGAGGGTCGAGCTCCCGTCGTGTAGCGGTGACCACCCCGACGACCGTGCCGATCGGATCGGCCGACGCCTCAACGAAGACGGCCACTATCAGCCGCCGGTGATACGGGCTCGCTTGGGACGCAGATCGCCGACACCAGCCTGCCCGCCCACCGCCGGCGCCTTCATCGCCGGTGCGGAGATGGTAACCGGTTCGATCAACTCCTCCATCGAGCAGCCCAAAATGTCCAGCAGCACCACGAGGATTCGCAGGCTCAGCCTCTCCGGGCGCTCTGCGACCAACCGGTAGACCTGGCTGGGCGAGAGGTGAATACCTCGCTCAGCCAAGGGGCCAACCAGGTCGGTGGTGGCGAACATCTGGCGGGACGCCATCAGCTCCCGCAGGTGCCAGCGGTAATCGAGTTTGCCCGACATCAACCGTCCTTCCCGTTGTCGTGATGGTCGTCCATGGCTCGAGCCAACGCCTTTCGCAAAGCGGTGTTCATGAAATCGTCCGAGACATGGGTGTAGATGGCCGTCGATGTGTCGCACTCATGGCCCACCTGCACCTGGATAAATCGTCGGTCGGCCCCGTCCTCAGTCAGGTGGGTGACATACGAGTGGCGAAGCGAGTGCGGGACCAGAGCGGCCGGAAGCCCGAGAGCGTCCCGGTAGGCGGCGAAGCGTGCGTTGACCTCCGCCGGCTTCAGCCGCCCGCCCCGCTCGGTGACGAACATGGCCGGATGGTCCTCGGCGTCAAAACGCGGCCGGATATTTTCCACATAATCCGCCACCGCCTCCACTGCCCAGGCCATCACCGAGGCCACCGACCGCCGCCTCGGAGCACCACCTCGCTTGGCCTTGCCGTAGCGGACCGACAGCGAACCGTAGCGGCCGAACTCGGGAGCAGCTGAGTTCACGCCCCAGTCCACCAAATCAAGCCGAGCCGCCTCATTACGGCGCAAACCCCACGCATAGAGCACCTTGAACACCGTGGCGTCCCGGTAGGCCGTCAGCGCGCCTTTGTGCCGGCCCGCGACCGCCCGGTCGACCCTGTCGTCCGCGAAGTCGAAGAAAGCCTGCAGTTCGTCGCGACTGAACGGTCTCGCCTCCGGCGTCCCCTCGTAGGCATCGAGATGGGCCAGCGTGTTCCACTCGTGGAACACGGCCACCGGGTAGACGTCCGGGCCGAAAGCTTCCTCGCACGCAGATGCCCAGCCATAGCGGGCATCAACGAGGTACTCGTTGAACAGCCGCAGGTCGACCTGGTAACCGCGTATAGACGACGGGGCCAGGTGACGCTCACCAGTGACCGAGAGGATCCACTCCTCCACGTGTCCCGGCGTCCATCCCCACGGGTACTCGTTCGTCTCGGCCATGAACCGACGCACCAACTGCTCCCGCTTATCGATCGTGCCCGGGTTCAGCCCCCGTGCCACCTGCTGGGCGCGCCAACCCCGCAACATGGCCTCGAACATGGCGTCCTCTGGCCTCAGCTGCGTGACTCCCGAAATCAGCTCAAGCTGTGCAGAACCTGCGAGCTCAGCCCGTCTCACCGACATCCTCCTCCCGCGTCAAAGGCTGAGATCGTGCACCAGACGGTGGCACAGCGCAAATGACCAGGTAAAGGGTTGTGGACAATAAGCGACGGACAGCTACTCGAACGACGTCCTGACCAGGACCCCCCGCGTCAGATGCAATATCTTAGGATTGGCGTAATGCCCGGTCATATTGGGGCTGGCATGGCCGAGCAGTTTTTGCACGACATGCTGGGGGACGCCTGAATTTATGAGGCGGGTCCCATACGTTATCTGTAGTCAATCGGTGAATTGCCTGGTTACAAGGTGATTCTGATGTGAGACACGTGAGGCACGTAGCAGGCTGAGACAGATCTTCAGCTCTTCGACCGGCGCGGCTCAGTGTCCGCTGTTCTCCGATCGGATCATGCGGCGCAGGCCTTCCCGTGCCGCAGCAAGCTCGTCCTCGAGCTCTCGCACTCGGCGCTGAACAACGCGGTCCTCAGAGCTGCGGGCGTCACGTTCGGCAACGAGGCGCCGGTTGACAGCTTCGAGATCAGCGACTCGCGCGATGAGCTCGGCGCGCTGCGGGCCGTCGATCTCAGCACCGAGTTGGAGCCGCAGCCGCTGCTGCAACTTGTTCTGCTCGGCTCGCAGCCGCTTGATCTCCTCACGCGCAAGTACAAGGTCGACCTGCAGGCCAGCAGGTGTGGCGTTGGCCTGCCGAGCCGCAAGTGGCACGGTTTGACGTCGCCGTGTGGCCTCGACATGCTCACGAACACCACGGGCGTAGACGAGCCAGGTCGACACGCCCGCCGCCCTGGCCACGGCGGGGAATGTGACGGCTTCACCGGCCGCCTCGAGCTCGGCCAGGGCGTCGAGCGCACGCTGCCGCTTGTCCTTGCTGTCGTCGGCTCTGGCGGCCGCGAGAGCGGCCGTGCGACCTGACGACGCTGCCACCGTCAGTTGCCGGCCACGACGGGGATGTGGCGGGCGGCACGGGCGCGTCGCAGCAATCGGCTCGCCTCTTCGACCTCGACCCGGTCCTCGGCGCCGAGATCGGCAAGGCGCTCGGTCATGGTCTCGGCCACCTGGACAAAGGCTTTGATCTGTTCTCTAAGGTTGGCGATGACGTAGTCGGCGGCGCCGATCGCCCGGGCGGTCTCGAGATCGGCCCGCAGGCTGGCGATGTGCTCCTCGATGGCGGGCAGGTACGAAGGGTCGGGCCGGTAGAAGCCGCAGCCGGCGCACTGGAAGCGGATCGGGCACGAGCCACCGCCTGCTTTGACGTTCGACGGCTCGGTGCAGTTGCCGAACGGGACCGACGCCGACGCCCGCTCCCAGGCGAGCGGGTTCACAAAAGGCGCAGGTCTGCCGCTGGCGTCGATGGCAAGCGAGCCGACAGCTCGGATCGCCTGCTGCTTCCTTTTCAGGCTGATCCGGTAGTACCCCATCGTGGTTTGGACCGAGGCGTGGTCCATCAGCTCCCGCAGCACGTCGACAGGAACCCCCGCATCGGCGTGGCGCTGGGCATAGGAGTGCCGCAGCGCATAAGGAAAGATGAGGGAGGGCTCGAAAGCGAGCGGGGTGCCGTCAGGGCCGAGCACCTCGCTGTCGATGTTGCCGATCTTGGCGACCCAGATCTTGAACGCTCGGGCGACGCAGCTGGCGGTGAGGTGGCCGACAGATTGTTGGGCCCTCAAAAGCGGGGTTCTGAACAGCCACGGGTGCGTGAGCGGTGGTCCTGCCATCTCGGCTCGGCGCCGCTGCCAGGCAAGCACGACCTCGGCCGTCTCGGCCGTGATGGGGAGCCGACGTCGCATGCGGCCCGCCTTGTGGTTGTCGTAAACCAGGTTGCGCTGGCCGTCGATGACCTCGATGCAACCGGTCCTCAAGCTCACGATCTCGCCCGGCCGCCGGCCGGTGTCGCGAAGCAACCGGTAGATCGTCTGCTGCATGGCCTGCAGGTCTGCCGCCGAGATCGAGCCGCCATGAAAGTCGGGCCCGAGCAGCCCGATGTGGGCGTCGAGCTGTCGGATGACCGACTCGGGGAGAGCCTTCCCGACCTCCTCCTCGTTGGCATCCTCCACCACGTGCTGGGCCCGGCCGCGGCCGAACGGGTCGGGCACCTCGGTCATAAGGCCGTTGACCCGGCCGTGTTCGATCACCTGGTGGAGCCGGTAAAGGAGCAGGTTCCGGTGATTGGCCGAGTACAAGGCTCCATCTGCCCGGCGCTGGCCGGAGATGGCCTGTACGACTAGGGCGAAGTCGCCGGCTCCCAACAAGGCCGGATCGGTGCGACCGGCCGCCACGAGCACCTCTGAGGTAGCGCGGCAGGCCCGCAGCGCCTCTCGCAGGACCTGAAGGTACGGACGAGTCGTGCGGGCCCAGTCCTTTGTCACCTCGCGCAGCCAACAAAGCTCGATGTCCCCGAAATTGACGACACCTTGGCGGGCCTGCCAGCGTCGCGAGCCGTTCGGCTGCAGGTCGAGCAGGCCCACTTCCCAGAGGTCGCCGGCATAGGGGTCGGCGCCGACATGGGCCATCCATGCCCGCTCGACGTGGCGCCGAAGGTCCTGGAACAGCCCGCGGATGATCGAGTTGTATTGCACGCCGCCCATTTCGCACACCGCCTCAGGGTCGGCGCGGCGAATGGAACTGGGCCCTTCCAGGCGGCGGATGAGGATCCCGACCTGTAGCGGGTCGAGCGGTGGCGGCATCTCGTCCCGGCGCTGGAGGGCGTAGAGCAGCTCGTAGCGCACGAGCCCGGAAAGGCTCGCCATGGAGAACTGGTTGGCAGACAGCCGGGGCCGCTCGGCCGCCACCCATGCGGCCAGCTCCTCGGCCGAGAGGCCGAGCCCGTGGCGGCGCCCAAGGCGTTCGTCGTGGAAATGGCACAGCCCGCGTGAGCTGACGTGCTCGCGGCCACAGCCCGCCACCACGCAGGTCCCGCGGCGCGCCAACGGACGAGCTGTGGCGATGAAGTCCTCCAAGGCCACGCCGGACCGTCTCCAGGAACGTTCGTGCGAAAAGCACAGGCCGCGGCACAACATCTCGCCCTTACAGCCGGCAACCGAGCAGGCGCCCGGTGTAGTCGGGCGTCTGCGGCGGGCCCTCGGTCGGGCGTCGAACGCCTCCTCACTGAGCCGGCTCTCAGCCAGGTCTCGCCGACAGGTGTCACAGCGGCGGGTCTGTCTGTGTGTCGGCGTCGGGCAGCCCGGCGTGCGGCACCGCCACGCAGCGGTCCTGAGGTTGTCGAGATCGCCGGTGAACAACCACAGCACCTCGTCCCATTCGCCCGGCCGCCACTTTCGATCGATATGAGAAGTGAGCCATTCGAGCCAGCGGGCGTCGGCATCGAGGTGTTCGTGCTCGGCGTGTACGAGGCGCAGCCCTGGCGCCCTCATCGCCAGGTCCTCCCGGCAGCCACGGTCTCCACCGCCCGGCGCAGGTCCTCGTCGCGTGCATGCAGGTACACCGTCGTCGAGGCGAGCGACACCTGTCCGAGGAGTGCCCGCACGACGTCGACGTCGACGCCGGCGCGGACCCAGTTCGTGGCAGCTGTGTGACGCATCATGTGAGGACGGACCGGGAAACCGCAACTGCGGGCCAGCCGGTCGAAGAAGTCCTTGACCGCCCGGTAGCTCGTCGGCTGGCCGAGCGGCTGGTGATAGAGGTTGACGAGCACCATGTCGCAGCCGTCGGCACCTACGATGGCAGACCGCTCGACTTGGTAGTCGCCATAGGCTCCGAGCACGTTGTTGCTTGCCGGCACCACCCGGGGGGAGCGTGATTTGGCGAGTGATCCGTTGGGGTTAGACCGGCGCCGCACGTGGACATGGGCACCGACGACGGCACACCCGAGGCTGCGAGAGTCCGGCAGCAGGTGCATGTCCTCCCGGCGCAGCCCGAGCGCCTCGCCGATGCCCGTTTCTGCCAGTAACGACAATAAGAACCGGTCCCTTAGGTGCTCGGTGGCGGCCAGCACGGCGACGATCTGGCCGGGCTCCAAGGTGCGGGGGGGCCTGGCGGGGCACATGCAGCTTGACCGGTCGCACGGGGATGGGGCGGCCCTTGGTCACATGGTGCATGAAGGGCTTGTAGGAGCCCCGGGAGACCCGTCGCCACGCCACCAGCTCGGCGGCCACGCCGAGGCCGGAGCGGGCGTGGTGGTCATAGAAACCGAACACCCCGGCCAGGTAGCGGTTGACCGTGGCCGGCCGGCGCACCCCGGCCCCGTCGGCCAGCACCACCACGTTGGGCGCCGGGGCCCGCAGCCAAGCCACGAAGCGGGCCACGTCCTCGATGCCCACCTCAGCCCAGTCGAGCCTGGCCGAGCCCAGGAACTCGAACCACAGCTTCAAGCTGACGGCGTAGGCCCGCACGGTGTTGGGGGAGCGCTCGATAGCGGCCAGGTAGGCCAGGTAACGCTCGACCGGCTCGACTACCGCTCCGTCGTCGCCCAGCAGCGTCCAGGACTCAGCACCGCTACCCGGAATGAGCACACGTTGCACGAGCACGCGTTGAAACTAATCGCTTCAAGCCAATGTCGAAACCGCAATCCGCCAGGACAAACCGGTGCGCATCGGCGCCAATTGGGGCTCGCTCGATCAGGAACTGCTGACGCACTTGATGGACCAGAACGCCAAGTCAAATCATCCGATCGACGCCCGCGACGTTACTCGCGAAGCCATGGTGCAGTCGGCGCTGCTGTCGGCGCAGCGCGCCGAAGAAATCGGCTTGGCAAAGAACCGCATCATTTTATCGGCTAAAGTTTCCGCCGTTCAGGACTTGATCGGCGTCTATGGCGAGCTGGCGCGGCGCTCCGACTATGCGCTGCATCTCGGCCTCACAGAGGCCGGCATGGGCACCAAAG
>JBKQUU010000186.1:0-4720 GCA_052325485.1 Acidimicrobiales bacterium
CCCCCCGGCCCGGGGGCCGGGGGCCGGCCCCGCCGCCCGGGGCGGCGCCCTGGCCCCGGACGACGCCTTGGCGGAGGCCGACGCCCCCGCCCGGGCCGAGGCGAGGGCCCCCGGTGACGCCCGGGGGGCTGCGCCGGGGCCGGCCGCCCCGGGCCGGCGGGGCGGCGCCGGAAAGGCCCGTGAAGGTGGCCCGGCCGTGTTCGCCCGGCGCTGGGCGGTGCTGGTGGCCGTGGCCGTCTTGGTGGTCATCGTCCTTTTGGTGGTCGTGCGGGGCCATGCCCCCGCCCTTTACTGGCAGGGCGAACCGTTCAGCGACGGCTCCCAGGTCCTGGCTCAAGCCCAGCAGTCGATGCAGTCCTTCAGCGGTGCCAATGAGGGGGCCGTGTCCGCCCAGAGCCGTTGTTATTTCAGCCTGCCCACCACTGCCGCCCACGATGTGGCGCCGTACCTGAGGTGCGGCCCGGTGCTGCTCCCGTGGTCCTCGCCGTCCGCCCCCTGGCTCACTTACAAGCTGTCGGCTTCGGCGCCGACGAGCTCGGGGGTCAAGGTGGCGGTGGCATCGGCCCCCTCGCCCGACAGCACGGTGGCCTTGTCCAAAGGTGAGGTGCTGCGCCGCCTCGACGGGGCGGCCCCGCCCCCGGGCGATGCCGGCCTGGCCGTGCCGGCGGTGCCCCGCCAACCTGCGGGTTGGGCGGCGGCCCTGGGCAGCCCGCCCCCCGACCTGCTCCCCGCCCCGGTCGGCGACCTCATTGGGGACTGGGGCCAGTCGTACCGCCTGGTGGCCTTCGGTGAGCTCGGCCACGTCAGTTCGGGCCTCGACCCGGCCGCCCTGCGGGTGGCCTCCACCCCGCCCGGCAGCGCCTATGCGACCGAAGCGGACCACTCCGGCCTGCCCCTGGCCACCCTCCTGTTGCCCCCCCAGGGCCAGGTTTTCGTGGTGGCGGAGCTGGCCGTAAGCCCAGGCGAAGACGCCGGTGCCGTCCCGGTGGCCGCCACCGAAGCGGGGGCGACGGGCGCCGCCGGCTCGGACCAGCCGACCATGGAGGTGCTGGCCGGCACCGAGGCGGCGGCCCTGCCCGTGGTCAATACCTCCCGCGCCGCCGACGTGACCGTCGTGGCCTCGGTCCCCGTCGGGGCCCCGCCGGTCCTGGTCATATCGGACAAAGGGCTCGACCAGAGGGTGCTGCTTTCGACAGGGGCGCTCGAGCCCGGCCCCAGCGTCTTGGCCCGGGCGGCGACGGACGAGCCCCTTTCGGCCACCGGCACGCTCCCCGGCGTGACGGTGCGCCTGAGCGACGCCTCCCTGGTCTGGTTCGCCGGCAGCGACGGCGGCACGGTGCCGCCCGAGCCCGACGAGGCCTACCTGCAGGTACTGGCGACGGCCTTCCCGGTCAGCTCTTCGTTCCTGCCCGCCTCGGACTTCACCCTGCAACTGCCGGGTGGCGAGGTGGCCCCGGCCCAGGCGCTGCCCGACGCCGACCGGGAGGCCATAGTCATGGGGTTCGTGGTCCCGGCCTCGTTCAGCGTCGGGACAGTGGTGGTGGCCTCGGGCGGCCGCTCGTTCAGCGTGCCCGTCCATTTCCCATGACCACGTAACCGGTTTTCCGTAATTGGCCCGGCCATTTTTCCCGTAACCCCTAGGCTGGGGCGATGACCGTCGCTCGCCGCTCGCCCCAGGACCTGCGCGTCCTCCTCCTGGAGAACATCCACCCCGACGCCACCGCCGCCCTGTCCAAGGCGGGCTACCAGGTGGAGGCCCTGGACCGCGCCCTGGGGGAGGCTGAACTGGTCGAGCACCTGGCCGAGGTCGACGTCCTCGGCATCAGGAGCACCACCCATGTGACCGCGAGCGTGCTGGGGTCGGCCCCCCACCTGCTGGCCGTGGGCGCCTTCTGTATCGGGACCAACCAGGTAGACCTCGACGCCGCCAGCGCGCACGGGGTGGCCGTTTTCAACGCCCCCTTCTCCAACACCCGCAGCGTCGTCGAGCTCGTGATCGCCGAAATAATCGCCCTGCAGCGGGGCCTGACCGACAAATCGCGCCAGATGCACGAGGGGATCTGGGACAAATCGGCTCAGGGGAGCCATGAGGTCCGGGGCCGGCGCCTGGGCATCGTGGGTTACGGCAACATCGGTTCACAACTGTCGGTGCTGGCCGAATCGCTTGGTATGGCGGTGTGGTTCTACGACACGGGCGACAAGTTGGCCCTGGGGAACGCCAAACGTTGTTCCTCTCTCGAAGAACTGCTCGAGGCGGTGGACATCGTCACCCTGCACGTCGACGGCCGGCAGGGCAACCGGGGCCTTTTCGGTCAGCCGGAGCTCGCCCGCATGGGCCAGGGCAGCCTTTTCCTCAACCTCTCCCGGGGTTTCGTGGTGGACCACGGCGCCCTGCGGGCGCACATCGAGAGCGGCCACATCGCCGGCGCCGCGGTGGACGTCTTCCCGAACGAGCCCAAGCGCAGGGGCGAGCCCTTCGTGTCCGAGCTCCGCGGTCTGCCCAACGTGATCCTGACCCCCCATGTGGGGGGGAGCACGGAGGAGGCCCAGCAGGACATCGGCCGCTTCGTGGCCGGCAAGCTGCACGACTACTTGGCCCTGGGGTCCACCTCGTTGTCGGTCAACCTGCCCAACCTGGTCCTGCCCCCCGACGCCCGCGAGTTCCGCCTGACCTACGTCCATGCCAACGTGCCCGGGGTGCTGGCCACGGTCAACAACATGTTCGCCGCCCACGACATGAACATCGAGGGCCAGTACCTAGGGACGCGGGGCGACGTCGGCTACGTCATCACCGACAGCCCCAGTGATTTCCCGCCCGACATGCTCAGCGCGCTGGCCGACCTGCCGGCGACGACCCGGTTGCGCGTGCTCTAGGAAAAGCCCGCCAACGGGCTCAAGCCCCGGCCCCGGCCCGCCGATAAGGGGTAATGACAAGTTTCACGCGTGTAATTCGTCCTTGGGCCAGCGGTTGTGCTCTCTGGCTGGTAGCCGTGGCCCTGGCGGCGGCGGCGGTGGTGGTCAGCTCGGCCCTGGCGGTGACGACGGGCCTGTCCGGGGCCCTCGAGGTGTGGGGCCAGAGGTTGGAAGCGGGCCGGGCGGCGCGGCGCCTGGCCGCGGCGCGCCGGGCCAAGGCGGCCGACCGCGGGCGGGCGGCGTTCGAGGCCGCCCCCCTGGGGATGGCCAAGGTCAGCCTGGACGGGCGCCTGGTGGAAGTGAACCCGGCTTTTTGTGCCCTCCTCGGCGAACAGGAGGGCGCTCTTCTGGGCCGGCGTCTCCGCTCCTTGGTCTACCCGGACGACCTGGAGGCGTTGGAGAAGGCGGGCCCGCCCCCGGGGACCAGGGGGGCGCCCCGGGACGAGCTGCGCCTGGTCTGCGCCGGGGGCCGCTTGCGCTGGTGCGAGATGGTGTCGTCGGTCCTGCGCGACGCCCAGGGACGGGCCGAGGACGTGCTCGTCAACGTGGTGGACATCACCCGGCACAAGCGCTCTCAGGCGGCCCTGCGCGACCTGGCCACCCGGGACCCCCTCTCGGGCCTGGCCAACCGCCGCTGGTTCGAGCTGCAACTGGTGCACCACTTGAGGACCTGCGCCGATGAGGGGCCCCGGGGGGCGCTGCTCGTCATGGACCTCGACAACTTCAAGGCCGTCAACGACACCCTCGGCCATCAGGCGGGTGACCGTCTCGTCATCGAGGTGGCCGTCACCTTGCGCCGCCACCTGCGGGACAGGGACCTCGTGGCCCGGCTGGGCGGGGACGAGTTCGCCGTCGTCCTGCACGACGGCGACGCCTGGGCGGCCGAGGCCGTGGCCCGCAAGCTCGTGCTGGCGGTCAGGGACGAGGTCTGGACGGACATGAGCGCAGCCCTGAGCGGGGCCGGGGGCTCGGCCCGAGCCGGGGGCGCGGGCGACGTGGACCTGAGAGGCCGAGGCGTCACCGTGTCGGTAGGGGTGGCGCCTTTCGAGCTGGTGCCCGCCGGTGCCCGGGAGGCCCTCAAGGCGGCCGACGCCGCCATGTACGCCGTCAAGCGGTCGGGCCGCAACGGGTACGCCGTGGTGGGGGCGGCCGACGGGCCGCACCACGCCCGCCGCCGGCGCCCGGTGGCGGACCTGTCGGCCGGAGCGGCGGACCTGTCGGCCCGGGACGCGGCGCTGTCCGGCGCCCACCCGGGACAGTAGGGGCCGGGCCCTAGCCCGGCTGGCTAGCCGGTGGCCCGGTGACCCTGCCCGGGGGCGCGTCCCAACAGCAGCGAAGCCAGCTCGGCGGCGGTCTCGACGGCGTCGGCATCGCTCACGACGACCCGGTCCCACGCCGCCCCCTCGGCATCGAGGACCACCGCCGGGCGCCTGGCGCGCACGGCGGCGAACTCTCGTTGGCCACGGTGCCGCCGGCTCCCCAGGACGAAAACGCCCGGGCAGGCCAGGCCGGGCAGGCGCCACAGCGACAGGCCGGCCAGGGGCAGCTCCTCGACGTGGACCATGCGCAGGGCGCTGATCGGCACCCGGACCGACCGCCGCCAGGTCGCGACGGCCTCCAGAGCGGTCAAATGCACGACAACGTCGTTGAGGTCGACTGAGATGTGAGCCATGGCGCTGTACTCGGCCCTCAACTCTAGGAGCGTTGTGCCGAATCCTCGCATTAGATGAACCGTCTCGCTGCCACCGCCTTCCCCCCCGGGCCCACCCGCCGGCCCCGCCGCCCGCGGGGGGGTGCCGGCGGCGCC
>JBKQUU010000187.1:0-8302 GCA_052325485.1 Acidimicrobiales bacterium
TTGTTGATCATCGGCCCGGACAGCAGGTAGTTCATCACCTGCACGGCCACCAGGTTGAGCATGATCGTGCTCAAGATTTCGTTCACGTTGAAGTAGGCCTTGAAAAAACCGGCGATCCCGGCCCAGATAGCACCGCCAACGGCCGCCGCCACCATGACCAGAGGCAGGAGGACGAACGCGGGCAGGCCCGGCAGGGCCAGGGCGGTGGCCGTGGAGGCCAGTGCGCCCATGACGATCTGGCCCTCGCCGCCGATGTTCCACACGCTGGCCCGGACGGCGATACAGATCCCCACGGCGACGAGCAGGAGAGGGACGGCCTTCTGAGCGGTACTGGCCAGGGCGTAGCTGCCCCCAAAGGCCCCGGACAACAGAGCGTGGTAACCGGTAATGGGGTTAGCCCCGAAAGCGATGATGAGCAGTGCTCCGATGAGAAGAGCGGCCAGCGCCGAGAGGGGCAGGGCCAGCCAGGTCAGGAGCAGGCGCCTCCAAACGGTGGGCCCGGGAGCCCTGGACGGGCCCTCGACCTGGACATCTGTCGTCGTCATCGGCCCATCCACGTCCTCTGACTGTGCGAGTTTTCCCTACGTTATAGAGGGAGGTGGTGCAGCCATAGGGCCGAACGTCCCGCTGGCGGTGACCGGTGGGCACCTTCCGCCGGGGCTACATGAGCTTCTGCTGACCCGAGCCCCGAGCGAAGTAGAAGGGGACCGACTGCTGGCCCGGGACATCAGGGACCGCCGGCGGTGAGCCCCCGTCAACAGGGGGGCGAAGCCCGATCAGGTCGTCCGGCGACACCGGCGCCCGGTTAAGCTGTCTCCCGGTGGCATGGCGCAGCGCAGCCACGATCGCCGCCGTGGACACGACCGTGGGTGACTCGCCCATCCCCTTCAACCCGTACGGGACGTCGGGCTCCGGGTCTTCGACCACCACCGAGACGACCGGCGAGACATCCAAGATGGTCGGGATCAGGTAGTCGGTGAAGGAGGGGTTAGCGATCGCCCCGTCCCTCAATTGGACCTCTTCCATAAGGGCGAGCCCGAGGCCCTGCGCCGTGCCCCCTTCGATTTGCCCCGTGAGCCCGAGGGGGTTCAGGACCTTGCCGACGTCCATGGACGCGGCTACCTGGACGACACGGACCAAGCCGAGCTCCTCGTCGACCTCCACCACGGCTCGCTCGGCGGCGAAGGCGAAGGACACATGAACGTCCCCTTGCCCGTTCTCGTCGAAAGACTGCGTGGGACGGTGGTGGTAGACGGCCTCACACGACACCGGCTCGTCGAGGAGCTCAGTCATCTCGACCAGCGGTCGTTCTCCAGCCTGTACCCATCCGTCCGAGAGGGAAAGCTCGGTCCCGTCTTGGAGCGTGGCGGCCCGGCCGCGGGCGCGTGAGAAGATCTCCGCCCGGACCGACTTGCAGGCCATCTGCACCGCGCCTCCAGTCATCATTGACTGGCGCGACGCCGATGTAGACCCGGCGCTCCCGATCAGCGTGTCGTTCGGGCGCATCACCACGTTTTCGACCTGCAGCTCGGTCCTGGCCACCTGGGCCAGGAAGGTGTAGAGCCCCTGGCCCATTTCGACCGCCGCCGTGTAGATCTCGGCCACGAGCCCGCCCGGCGTCGCGCTCAGCGTCACCCGGGCGGTGGCGGCGTCGTCGAAACCCTCGCTGAAGGCGACGTTCTTGTAGCCGACGGCCAGACCGACGCCTCGCTTGATCCCCTCACCGTGTGTGACATTGCCGGTCCCGCCCGGGTACCGGAGCGCGTCCCTGCCCTCGAGCGGCTCGAGCTCGGGGAGCGGGATTTCGTTGAGCCGCTGGATTATCTCCTTCACCGGGGCGCTGCCCCGCAGGACCTGGCCCGTTGGCAGGACCGAGCCGCGGCTCAAAGCGTTGCGCAGGCGCAGCTCAACCGGGTCGGCACCAAGCGCCTTGGCCAGTTTGTCCATCTGAGCCTCGTGCGCGAAGCACACCTGGGGAGCTCCGAACCCCCGCATGGCGCCGCAAGGAGGGTTGTTGGTGTACACGACGGTGCCTTCCACACGCACGTTGGGCACCTCGTAGGGCCCGGCGGCGAAGGTCGCGGCATTGCCCACCACCGCCGGAGAAGACGAGGCGTAGGCGCCGCCGTCGAACAGCAGCCGGGCGTCGACCGTCACCAGCTGCCCGTCGCGCCTGGCGCCGTGCCGCATCCATATCCGCGAGGGGTGGCGGTGGACGTGCCCGTAGAAGGACTCCTCCCGCCCGTAAGAGAACTTGACCGGCCTACCCGTCCGCAATGCCAGCACGCAGGCGTGAACCTGCATGTGGATGTCCTCGCGCGAGCCGAACGCTCCGCCCACGCCGGCCAGGTGCAGCCTGACCTTGTCCTCAGGCAAGCCGAGGCAGGGCGCGATCTGCTCCCTGTCGACGTGCAGCCATTGCGTGGTGACGTACACGTCTACTCCGCCGTCTTCGGCCGGCACGGCCAGCCCCGCCTCGGGACCTAGGGCGGCCTGGTCCTGCATGGCGGTCTCGTAGTAACCCTCCACCCAGACATCTGCGGCGGCTCCGGCGGGGTCACCATGCAGAATATGGACATGGCGCAGCACGTTCCCCCACTCGTGCAGTCGCGGCGCCTCCGGCGCCATGGCCTGCTCCATGTCGTACACGCCGATGAGGGGCTCGAGGTCGAGCGTGATGGCCCTGACCGCGTCCTTGGCCGCTAGGCGCGAGCGCGCCGCGACCACGGCGACCGGCTCGCCCGTGTAGCGGACGACATCCTCGGCCAGGACGGGCTGGTCATCGAAATTCAGCCCGAACCGGTTCTTACCCGGGATGTCGGCGGCCAGGAGGACCGCCACCACCCCGGGGGCAACCAATGCCCGCGTGACGTCGACGCTGCGGATCCGTGCGTACGAAACGGGCGAGCGCAGGGTCGCACCGTGGAGCATGTCGTCGCGGTGCAGGTCGCTGGCGTAGGCGAAGGTACCCTTTACCTTCGGCACCCCGTCGGTGCGCGGCGCCCGGTCACCGACCCTGCCCCGGGCCCCCACGACGGCTGAAGTGCTGGTACTCAATCAGACCCCACCGACGTCGGTAATCGAGAAATTTGTAGCGTCCACCAAGCCCCGGTCGGTGATACGCAGCTCGGGGACGACCGAAAGCCCCAAGAAGCTCAATTGCATGAAGGGGGCCTCGAGAGTAACCCCCAGAACCCTCGCCACCACCTCTGTGAGGTGCCTCATCTCGTGGGCGACTTCGGTTGCGCTCTTGTTGCTCATGAGCCCACCGATCGGCAAGGGCACCTCTGCGATCACGCGGCCGTCGAGCAGCGCGACCTGGCCGCCCCCCGTCTCGGCCAGTCGAGCCACGCCCGCTGCCATCTCCTTCGGGCCGGAGCCGTCCCGGGCGCCCACCACCATGCAGTTGTGGGCATCGTGAGCGACGGTCGACGCTATAGCGCCCCGCTCGAGACCGAACCCAGTCACGTAGCCGAGGCCTACTCGGCCCGTGCGCCGGTGACGCTCGACCACGGCGATGCGGGCCACGTCGAGGCCGGGGTCCGTCACGTCCATGACCAGGTCCTTCGTCGAGAGCGACCTTGGCTCTACGCCGATCACCCTGGCCCGGCCCCCTACAGGCGGTGACAGGTCGAACGAACCGGGCGCTGGGCTGTGCCCCAAGTGCACGGAGTGCAGCATCCAGTCCGGGACCGCCACGTCGGGGACGGCTCCAGGCACGACGCGTCCGTTCATCGCCACCAGGCGTCCCCCCTGCCAGACGCGAGCGGGCTCGAGGTTGGTCATGTCGTCGAAGCAGAGGACGTCTGCCTGGTAGCCGGGCGCCAGCCACCCCAGATGGTCGAAATGGTGGTAGTCGGCCGGGTTGCTCGTCGCCAGCACCAGGGCGTCCTCCAACTTCACCCCGGCGGCCACCGCCAAGCGCACGCAGTCGTTGACATGGCCTTCGTTAACAAGCGTGTCAGGCTCGCGGTCGTCGGTGCAAAGGGCGACCCTGTCCGTGCCGTGGCGGGTGACTGTCGCTATAAGCGCCGAGAGGTTGCGGGAGGCGGAGCCCTCGCGCACGAAGATCCACATCCCTTTGTGCCGCTTCTCCTCCGCCTCCTCGAGGTCGGTGCATTCGTGGTCCGACTCCACACCTGCGGCGAGGTAGGCGTCGAGCTGGCGCCCGAGGATCCCCGGCGCGTGCCCGTCGACGCGACGACTACCTGCTGCCGCTATCTTCGCCAGCACCTCCGGGTCAGCGTTTATGACGCCGCGGACGTTCATGACCTCGGCGATACCGAGCGCACCGTCCACCTCCAGCAGCTCCCTGAGCTCGGCCGGACCGAGCTCTGCCCCGGGGCTCTCGAACGGGGACGCCGGGACGCAGCTCGAAGCGCAGATGCCGAACGTGAACGGGAGGCCTCTGGTGGCAGCAGCGAAGGCCACCACGCCCGGGACGCCGAAGACGTTGGCGATCTCATGGGGGTCGGCCGCCACCGCCGTGGTCCCGTGGGGCAGCACGGTGCGGACAAATTCGTCGACCCACAGCTTGGTCGACTCGAGGTGCATGTGCGGGTCGATGAAGGCCGCCGTCAACGACGCCCCGTCCACCTCCACCACTTCCCGGGCATCACGCGTCCCCCACCCCGCGATTACGCCGTCGGCCACGGCAAGGTCGGTGCGAACCCATTCGCGCGTACCGGGGACGAAGACCCTGCCCCCTTTGATCACCATGTCGGCGGGCTCATCGCCACGCGCCACAGCGAGCGTCCTTGCCGTCCCCCGCCTAGGTGGCATCGGTCGTCACAGGCCTAGCGCTCGTCCAAGCTCTGGGACAGGACCGGGCTTCGGGACGCAACATGTAGCGAGTCTAACTCTAACGCTCGGCCCGGGAACATGCCCAGCTCAAGCACGCCATATTCGCCGAGGAACTCGATCGTGCCATCTTAGGAAATCTCAAAACGCCCAGCATGCCGACGAGCACCAGACGGCGGGTCAGCTCACCCCTCTTCGCGCGTGTAGGGGATACCGAGGGAAGCGGGAGTGCCGATCCGGCGGTTGGCCCAGCTGGTCGACGCCGCCGCCAGGGCGATGACCGTCATCAGGAACGGCAAGGCCGAATAGAACTCCGACGGCAGAGCCGTGATGTGGCGGGTCTGGAGCGTCGGCCCGAGGGCCGAAAAGATCCCGAACAAATAAGCGCCGAGCACCAGCAAGTCAGGGCGCCAGAAGGCGAATATCACCAGGGCGATGGCGATCCAGCCCGCCCCGGCCGTGAGACCATCGGTCCAGATCGGAGCGAGGGCGAGCGTGAAGTAGGCACCTCCAAGCCCGGCTAGAGCTCCACCGATGAGCGTGTGAGTGTAACGGTAGGCCGTCACGTTGATCCCCATGGCGTCCGCCGCGGCCGGGTTCTCGCCCACGGCCCGCAGGTACAGCCCGGGGCGCGTCCGGTACAGGTAGTAAAGGACGGCGACGACCAGCACCCATGACGCGTAGACGAAGGCGTCCTGGTTGAAGATGAGCGGGCCCAGGATCGGCAGGTTCTTCAGGCCGAACAAGTTGACCTGGTTGAACTGGTGAAGCCCCGCCACGCCGCCGATGTTCCAGACCTCCCCAAGGTACGAGGACAGGCCTATGATCCCGGCGAAAATGGTGATGGCAAGCCCCGAAACGATCTGGTTGACCCGGATAGTGATCGTCAAAAAGGCATGGATGAGCGCCATCGCGGCGCCGGCCACCAGGGAGGCGAGAACGGCTAGTAGCAGTACCAGAGCATTCGGCCCGTGAAGTTCTTGCGAGACGAAGAACGCGCACACTGCCCCCATGAGCATCATGCCCTCGACGCCGAGGTTCAAGACTCCCGAGCGCTCCGTCAGCAGTTCGCCCAGGCCAGCGAGGACCAAGGGCGTACCAAACGCGATGGCCGATACGACGACCGCGAGCACAATGTTCGAGTTCACGATGCCGCTCCGGTGGCCGGGGCTGGCCCGGTCGCCACCGCCACCACCTCGGGCGCAGACGCGGCCCCGGTGCCTCCGGCTACTGCCGGACGGCCGCGCCAGCTGATCCGGTAGCGGGCGAGTATCTCGCCGCCGAGCACCGTGAACAGGATGATCCCTTCCATCGTGCCGACCAGGCCGGTCGGGAAGGAGGGGCCTTCCAAGGCAAAACCGGCGTTGGTCAGACCTCCGATGAACAACGACACCAGCACGACGGCGACCGGGTTGTAAAGCGCCAGGGCGGCGACAACGATCCCGGTGTAACCGTACTGAGCCTGCTGGAGCCCGCGGGGATCTAGCACGTGCCCGAAGTCACCGATCTGGCTAGAGCCGGCGACGCCAGCAACGCCACCGGAGATCGCCATCACCGACAGGATCTTCCGCTTTGTTCTGATGCCTGAGTAATTGGCCGCCTGCGGGGAATCGCCCATAACACGCATCTCGAAGCCATAGCGGGTGGAGCGGATGAGCAGGAGCAGGCCTACGGCCAGCCCCACACCGAGGACGAAGCCCATGGGCAGCGTGAACGAACCGATCGTTATGCCAGGCCAGTTGGCATGCGAGCCGAGAGTCTTGCCCGTCGGGAACACCGAGGCCCCCGGCGTGGTGAGGTCCCGCCAGTACGAGTCGCTGTCGTAGATCAGGTAGTACATAAAGAAGCCGGCGACGTAGTTGAGCATGAGCGAGGTGAGGATCTCGTTCGTGCGCAGGTACGCTCGCAACAGCGCCGGGATCTCGGCCCAGAGCATCCCGGCCAGGGCACCGCCGACGATCATGGCGATGATGACCAGCGGCCGGGGCCAGTCGCCAAGCACGAGCCCGGTCGCTGAAGCCCCGACTGCTCCCATATAAAGCTGGCCCTCACCGCCGATGTTCCAGGTCCTCATCCGGAAAGCGAACGCGGCGCACAACCCGGTGAAAAGCAGCGGAGTGGCGTAGACAAAAGTCGAGGACAGGGCGCCGTCGGCGGTGATGGCGGCGGAGTACATCTGGTGATAAGTCGAAAGCGGGTTGTGACCGGTGGCCACCAGCAGGATGGCGACGATGATGGCGGCCAGGACGAGGGACGCCAGCGGTACGACGACCTTGAGCCACTTCGGCGCGTCCAGCCGGCGCTCGATATGCAGGGGGCCGGTCATGCCGCGCCCGCCATCATGAGGCCGATCTGTTGGCGGTTGGCCTCGGAAGCTATGACGGTACCGACCACCCGGCCGTTGTAGAACACGGCGATGCGGTCTGAGAGCTCGAAGATCTCATCGAGGTCCTCGCTGACCATGACCACGGCGACGCCGCTGGCCGCCGTCTCGGCGAGTACACGCCGCACGTACTGGGTAGCGCCGACATCCAGGCCGCGCGTGGGCGAGGCGGCCACAAGCACCCGCGGCTGTGACGACAGCTCGCGCGCCAACAGGACCTTTTGGATGTTGCCACCTGAGAGCTGCCTGATCAACGTGCGCGGGCCAGGGGCGCGCACGTCGAAACGCTCGATCATCTCTTTGGCGTTAGCTATGGCCTTGCGGCTGGAGATGACTGGCCCCGAACGCATCGCCTTCCCCCGGTAAGACTTTAGGATCAGGTTCTCCGCGATCGACAGGTTAGGGGCGATGCCGGTACCCATCCGGTCCTCAGGCACGTAAGCGACCCCCAGGTCGATGGTGGCCCGCGGGTCTCCCGCGGGAAGGCGTGCCCCACCGATCTTGATCGTGCCCCGCGTGGTTGGCCGGAGCCCGGTTACGACCTCGGCCAGCTCGCGTTGGCCGTTCCCGGAGACGCCTGCGATGCCAAGGATCTCACCGGCCCGTACTTCGAGCGTTATGTCCTTCAAAGCCTCAACCCCCAGGTCACCATGGGCGCAGACACCGGCGAGCTCGAGGACCACCGGGCCCGGCACGTGGCTCATTTTGGCAGTCGCCTCGAGAGAGACCTCCCGGCCAACCATCAGCCCGGCGAGATCGTCGGCGTTGGTGCCGGCCGTCGGCAAGGTCGTTACGGACCGGCCGTGGCGCAGGATCGTCACACGGTCAGCAACCGCCAGCACCTCGGGCAGCTTGTGGGAGATGAAGATGACGGTCCGACCGGCCGCCGCCATATCGCGGACGCTCGAGAACAGCTGGTCGGCCTCTTGCGGGGTTAGTACCGTGGTCGGCTCGTCGAGTATGAGGATCCGGGCGCCACGGCAGAGGGCTTTCAATATCTCGACCCGCTGGCGTTCGCCCAGGGACAACTGCCAGATCCGCGCCCGGGGGTCCACGGACATCCGGAAACGGTCGGCCGCCTCGGCGACCGTCTTTTCGACGGCGCGGGGCGAGAAACGA
>JBKQUU010000188.1:0-15954 GCA_052325485.1 Acidimicrobiales bacterium
CTGGTGGACGAAGAACTGGTGGACGAAGAACTGGTGGACGAAGAACTGGTGGACGAAGAACTGGTGGACGAAGAACTGGTGGACGAAGAACTGGTGGACGAAGAGGAGCTGCTAGACGAGGTGGGCGACGTGGTGCTGGTGACCGGCGCCTCGTAAACGACGGCACTGTTGTCATCGTCGCCGAAAAACAGGTCGCCATGAGCGTCCAGCGCTATCCCTCCGTTCTGGGGGTAGTTGTCCGCGCCCAGGTTGAAAACCTCTGTCCCAGAGGCCGCGTAGGCCCCCGTGGCCGAGTTACCGGTGAACTCCATGACCCGGCCGTTGCTGGCGTCGAAGACGAACAGGTCACCGCTGTGGTCGACGGCAACCCCTGTCGGCTCGTACAGCTGGTTGAGCCCCGGGCCCGTACCCCCTGCCCCCGCCACGCTGACCCCGGTGGCGGCGTAGGTGCCCGTGCTGGCGTTGTAGACGTACTCGAGGACGTCGCTGGCAGTGGGGTTGGACACGAACAGGTCGCCGTTGGCGTCCAGGGCGACCCCGGCCACCCCCGTGATGAAGCTGTTGTAGTCTGCCGGCAGTTTGCCTGCTGGAGGGGCAGCTACCACGGTCCCGGAGGCGGCCCACGTGCCGTTCGACGAACTGTAGGGGAACTCCAGGACCTGGCTCCCGGTGGCGGCGAAAAGGTCGTTGTGGCTGTCGAAGGCCACCGCCGTGACGGCCAGCGAGGAGAGCTGAGTGGCCCCAGGCACGGCTTCGCCGGTGACGGGGTACCCAGAGGCTCTGTAGGGGTACTCCAACACGCCGGTCGTGGTCTGGGCCACGAACAGGTCGTTGCTGCTGTCCAGGGCGAGCGCGTTGCCGGCGGTCGCGGTGACCAGCGTGCCGGTGACGGAGTACGTCCCGTTCGAGGAACTGAACGGGAACTCGAGGACCCCCGCCGGGCCTCCACCGTTGGAGACGCCGTCGCTCACGAACAAGTTGCCGTGGCTGTCAAGGGCGACCGCGCTTATCCCACCGTTGGTGCGCCCGACCTGGCCCATGATGGTCCCGAGGGCGGTAAAGGTCCCGGACGGGCCAGGGACAAGCTCCAGCACCGTGTCCCACACGGTCTGGCTCGGGTCTGAAGTCTCGCTCGTCTCGGCTACGAACAGGTCGCCGCTGGGGTTGAGGGCGAGCCCCTCAGGGCCCAATATGGCACTGGGGTCCACCTCGGTGCCCGAGGCGGCGTAGGTCCCGGTAGCCGAGCTGTAAGCGAACTCGTCCACCTCTCCGTAGCCGAGGTAGCCGTACGACACGAACAGGTCTCCGCTGGCGTCAAAGGCCAGCCAGCCGGTCGGGTCAGGGAACGTGGCTATCTGCGTCCCACTGGCCGAATAGGTGCCAGTGGACGAGCTGTAGGTGTACTCCATGACCCGGGCGTTGGCGTAGTCAGCGACGAACAGGTCCCCTGCTGAGCTCAAAGCGACCGAACCCGGAAGTTCCAGCTGGTTGCTCTTCGTGCCGCTGCCCCCGGTGCCGGCTACTTCTGTGGCCGTGGCGGCGTAGCTGGCGGTAGCACTGTTATAGGCGAACTCTTCCACCCGGTTGTTCGCGCTGTCCGCCACAAAGAGGTCACCCTTGGCGTCGAGAGCTACCCCGCCCGGGTCGTTGAGCTGGTTGTGCCCCGAGCCAGCTGTGCCGGTACCGGCGACGACTGTCCCTGACGACGCGTACGTGCCCGTTGAGGCGTTGTAGGCGTACTTCATTACCCGGTTGTTGGCAGTGTCGCCCACGAAGAGATCCCCCTGGGCGTCGAGGGCCACGCCACTAGGGCCGTTGAGCTGGTTGAGCCCCGAGCCTTCTCCGCCCGCCCCGGCGACCACCGTGCCCGCTTCGGGATAGGAAGTAGGTGAGCTGGGGACGTACTCGATGACCCGGTTGTTCGCCTGGTCGACGGCGAAGAGGTCACCTTTGCTGTCAACGGCCACCCCGTCGGGGGTATTGGCGTAGTCGATCGAGCCGATGTTACCGAGCTGCCCGGCGCCGATGCCGAACGCGGCCACTCCCGCCACGGGGACGGGCGCGCTTATTCCCGCCGCCGCCACCCCGCCTGACAACGTGGCCAGCATGGCCGCCACGATGGCGGCGAGGACGAGGGGCATGGCCCGCAACAGCCACAGCCGTCGAACGACAGGACTGCGACGAGGACTCTTCGGCACCGGAAGCTCCCTTTGGCCCGGCCCCTATTTCGCAGGCTGCTAAATAGGGGCCGGTACGATCGCCATCGTAGGAACGCAGCAATAGGTCCACAACCCGGGACTTTTGCTCGCTCGACCCGCACAAAAGCGCCTCAGCACCCTCGGATTTATTCGGCGGGCCGTTATGGCCTGACAGCCTGGTAAGATGCTTGCTAGCAAGCAAGTACCCAGGAGGAAAGGGTGCCATTGTCAGAGGCGGTAACTTCAAGCGCTACCGAGGGGACCGAACTGTCCTCTGCCCGGCTGCGCATCGCCGTGGCCCGGATGGCCAGGTGGCTCCGGCCGACGGCCGCCGCCGGGGCCCTGACCGCCACCGAAGTCGACCTGTTGGTGGTAGCCGAGCGGCGGGGCCCAGCGCGCATGTCCGATTTCGCCGCTTTTTGCGGGGTCAACCCGACGATGCTTTCGCGCATGGTCCCCAAGCTGGAGGACGCCGGCTTGCTCAGCCGCGAGGTGGGCCCGGTTGATAAACGCGTGTGCCTTATTGCTGCCACCAAGAAGGCGCGCGCCCTGCTGGCCCGGGTGCGGTCCGAACGTGAAGACGCTTTGTCCCGGCTGCTCGACGAGCTCGACGAACCCGAGCGCCAGGCCATCGCCGCCGCCACCCCAGCGCTGGAAAAACTAGCTGAACGCCTGCGGGGCCCTGGTCCCGCACCGGGCGCCCGAGCTCGGGGCCGGGCAGCCAAGTGATAGGTCGGTTCCTCGCCCAGCTCCACCGCACCTTTTCCGCGTTAGAGGTCCCCAACTTCCGGCTCTTTGTTTACGGGCAGTCGATATCCCTGGTCGGCACCTGGATGCAGACCGTGGCGCAGTCCTGGCTCGTTTACACCCTGACCCGTTCTAGTACCGCTCTCGGCGCCGTAGTCGCCGTCCAGACCCTGCCCGTCCTCCTGCTCGGCCCGTACGCCGGCGTGATCGCCGACCGCACCGACAAACGCCGTCTCATGGTCGTTCTCCAGACGTTTATGGGGGTACAGGCTCTCGTGCTCGGCGCCCTCGCTATCGCCCACGTCGTCACCTTTTGGGAGGTGTGCGTACTGGCTGCCGCTCTTGGCCTGAACAACACCTTTGAGAACCCGGCGCGCCAGTCGTTCGTGCTGGAGATGGTGGGGAGCGAGAACGTACGTAACGCCGTCAGCTTGAACTCGACAATGGTCAATGCCGCCCGGGCCGTCGGTCCCGCGGTGGCGGGGGTCATCATCGCCACCGCGGGGGCCGGCGCCTGTTTCCTCCTCAACGCGTTGAGCTTCGCCGCCGTGGTGTGCTCCCTGGTCTCCATGGACAAGAAGGCTCTTAAGCCCAGCCCGCCAGCCCGTCGCGCCAAGGGCCAGTTGCGCGAGGGGCTCAGCTATGTCGCCCACGAGCCCCGCCTCGGGGTACCCCTGCTGATGATGGCCCTGGTAGGCACGCTGGCTTATGAGTTCCAGGTCAGCTTGCCTGTCCTGGCCAAAGAGACGTTCCACGGCAACGCCGAGACTTACGGTTTCCTCACCGCGGCCATGGGCATCGGTGCCGTGATGGGCGGGCTCTTCACCGCCACCCGGGGCAAGACAGGACTGCGCCCGTGCACCATTGGGGCGGCCATGTTCGGCGTGGCCATCCTGTTCGCCGCCGTAACCCCGGTGCTCGGGATCGAGTACCTGGCCTTGGCCCTGGTCGGTTGGGGCAGCGTATCGTTCCTGGCCACGGGCAATTCCACCCTTCAGGTCACCGCCGCCCCCTCAATGCGGGGCCGGGTCATGGCGTTGTGGGCGGTGGCCTTTATGGGTTCGACACCGATAGGCGGACCTGCCATCGGATGGGTTATAGCGGCCGCCGGCGCCCGGGTGGGCCTGGGAGTCGGAGGCCTCTCGTGCTTGGTGGCCACGGGGATCGGGGCCCTGGGCGTCACCCGGCTCAAGGCGAAGAAACTGAGCGAGGCGGGCACAACGGTTGATATCGGGACTGAGGCCGGGCTCGGTACCACCGGGGGCTAGGCGTCCAGTGCCGGCCACGGCTCCTCGACGGAGGAGACTGCGTGCTCGTCCGGCAGCTCAGTCGCGGCCCATCCAGGTGGCCACATCGACCTCGTTGCCCTCGGCGTCGGCCAGCGTCCACCGTGCCGGCGCGTGCCGGTCGCTGACCAGGTGGCCGCCGGCGGCGATGGCGGCGGCGACGCGCGCCTCGCCCTGGTCGTGCGGCACGGAAATGTCGACGTGGACACGGTTGCGCGGCGGGCGCGGCACCTCCATCTGCTGGAACCACAACGCTGGGCCGCGGCGGTGGGGATCGAGCAGGTCTTCGCCCCCCACTTCCTGGTACCCGAGCACGGCACGCCAGAAGGGCATGACGTCGGCGGTGATATGCGCCTCTATCGCGATCTGTACGTCTTGTACCCGGGCCGGGTCGGCCCGGACGCCCAGCTGGCGCGCCACCGCCGAAATCCGCTGCGCCAGCTCGACGTCGCGCTCGCTCAGCCCGTCGACGTCGTGCGTCTTTAGGCGCACGCTCACGCCCGCGTAGCGCAGGTCGACATCGGGGTGATGGTTGGCGGCATCTGCCAGCTTGCCGACGGCGTCCACGAGCGCGACGCCCTTGGCGAACGAACCGGTGCGAAAGTAGGCGCACGCCCCGCTGAACAGCACCCGCCAGTCTTCGACGCCCGTGGCCTGGTGGAACTGTTGCGCCGTGATCGGCTCGGTCACGCTTCTAAAGGTACCGTCGGCATGCCTGCGGGTGGCCACGCTGGCAACCGCGGGGGCTGGCTAGGGCGGGCCGCTTGACAAGCCCGGCGAAAAGTGATATCACTTTGATAGACGACCACAAGGGGCGCCAGGTCACTATGGAGGCATTGGCATGGAACAACCAACAGATCTGAAGGCCCCGCACGCCCAGCCCGCAAGCCCCGTTGAGGGACGCAAGGCGGCGATGGCCCCCAACCTCTTGGTCGTAGTTCGTAGCGACCGGGCCACGCGACCGATCGTCGACGCCAGGTCTCTCTACCAGTAGAGCGGTGCCCGACAGCTCGGTGCCCGAGCGCAAGAGCATCCTGCTCCGCCTCGACCCCTCTGTACACGACGCGTTGGCCCGATGGGCGGCCGACGAGCTGCGCAGCACCAATGCCCAGATCGAGTTCCTGCTCCGCCGCGCCTTGAGCGCTGCCGGCCGTGGCGGCGCCGTCGGCTCGCTGCCAAAGCGGGGCCGGCCAAGAAAAGAGCCGGGCCCGGAGTAACAGGCCCGAGGTAACAGCAGGCGACAGATGAATACCGGAAGCGACTGAAGTTCGTCTGGCGATGGACTTCGACCCAAAGGAGCCCCATATGTCAAGTGCCGAAGTTGAGACAGTGACCGAGATGCCACCGGCGGTACCGGCGGCGCAGGCCGTCGAGCTGCGCAAGACCTATGGGGCCGGCCAGGCAGAGGTGCACGCTTTAGCCGGCGTGGACGTCACCTTCGAACGGGCCCGGTTCACGGCCGTGATGGGCCCGTCGGGCTCGGGCAAGTCCACGCTCATGCACTGCATGGCCGGCCTGGACCGGCCCACGTCGGGCCGATCATTTATCAGCGGCCTGGATATAGGGGAGTTGGACGACGCTGCGCTCACCCAACTGCGGCGCGACCGGGTCGGGTTCGTTTTCCAGTCCTTCAACCTCGTCCCGACGCTCACGGCGGAGGAGAACATCACTCTTCCTGTCGACTTAGCCGGTAGGAAGGTCGACCAGGGGTGGTTCGACTACCTGGTGAGCCAGCTCGGTATCGGCGAGAGGCTGGGCCACCGCCCGAGCGAGATGTCGGGCGGTCAGCAACAGCGGGTCGCCTGTGCCCGAGCGTTGATCAATAGGCCCGACCTCATCTTCGCTGACGAGCCCACGGGCAACCTCGACTCGAACGCCTCGGCCGGGATGCTGGGGTTCCTGCGTCAGTCGGTCACCGAACTGGGCCAGTCCATAGTTATGGTCACCCACGACCCCCGTAGCGCCGCTTACGCTCACCGCGTCCTGTTCCTCGCCGATGGGCAGGTGGTCGACGAGCTCGACCAGCCGACGGCCGACCTGGTCCTCGACAAGATGCGCGGACTGGGGGCCTGACATGCGGAAGGTAACCATTAAGGGCCTGCTCGCTCACAAGCTCCGCCTGGCCCTCACCTCCCTGGCCATCGTGCTCGGGGTCACCTTTATCTCCGGGACGTTCGTGCTCACCGACACTCTGCACAACATGTTCTTCTCACTGGTCGGCAGCATTTACCAGAACATCGACTTCGAGGTCCGCGGCGTGGCGCAGTTCCCCGGCAACAGCGCTGACGCCGTGCGCGACCCTCTGCCCGAGCCGCTCCTGGCCACGGTGCGCCGTGTCCCCGGTGTCGAAGCCGCGGACGGGGTGGTGGCGGGCTACGCCCAGTTCCTGTCCCGCACCGGTCAGCCGATCGCCACCGGGGCCGAGCCGACCTTAGGTGAGAACTTTGACCCCGACGCTCGGACCTCCGAGCTGCGCATCGTCCAGGGCCAGCCGCCGGCGGGCCCGCACAGCGTGGCCATGGACGCGGGCACGGCCAAGAAGTACCACTTCAGCGTGGGCCAGAGCGTCCGCGTCCTGTTCGGGGGGCCGACGCGGACGTTCACCATCACCGGGATCGTGCAGTTCGGGACGGCTGACAACCTGGCCGGGGTCACGGTCGCCGCTTTCGACCTCCCCACGGCCCAGGACGTGCTGGGGGAGGTGGGCCAGCTCGATCACATCAACGTGGTGTCTGCGCCAGACGCCAACAAGGCCGCCGTCGGCCGGGCCATCGCCCGGGTACTGCCACCCGGGGTCGAGGTCGTCACGGGCCAGACGGTGCTGGACGAGCAGACGAGCTCGATCAACCAGTCACTTTCCTTTTTCTCGACCGCTCTGCTGGTGTTCGCCTTCATCTCGCTGTTCGTCGGCGCTTTCACGATCTTCAACACGTTCTCCATCACCGTCGGCCAGCGGACACGAGAACTGGCAATGCTGCGCGTCGTCGGCGCCAGCCGGCGCCAGGTGTCCCGGTCGGTGCTCGGCGAGGCCGCCATCGTGGGCGTCATTTCTTCGCTCATCGGTACCGGGCTCGGCGTACTGGCCGCGGTCGGGCTCGAGGCGCTGCTCAGTGCGTTCGGTTTCACCCTGCCATCAGGGCCGCTCGTTTTCGAAGCGCGGACGGTGGTGGTCGCCCTGGCCGTCGGTGTCGGTGTGACCGTCATTTCCGCCATCAGCCCGGCGCGCCGAGCGGTGCGCGTCCCGCCCATAGCGGCTATTAGCGACCCTCAGGGAAGCAGCGAGGTCCCTCGCCGCCGCCCCCTGGCCCGGGGTGCCGCCGTCGCCCTGGTCGGGGGCGTCCTGCTCGTCCTGGGCCTTTCGCTACCGGCTATCGCCCTCGTGGGCGCTGGCGCCGCCGCCATCTTCGTCGGGGCCGCCATGCTGGCCCCCGCCGTGGCCCGCCCGCTCTCCAGTGCTATCGGTCGTCCCTTGGCCCGCGCGCTGGGGGCACCGGGCAAGCTCGGCCGGGAGAACTCCATGCGCAGCCCTCGGCGCACGGCCCAGACGGCGTCCGCCCTCATGATCGGCATCGCCCTGGTGTCGGCCATGGCCGTGTTCGGGGCCTCGGTGTCCCGTTCGGCCACGAGCAGTGTGGACGACGCCATCAGCGCCGACGTGATCGTGAGCGGCACCAGCAACGGCTCTGGGTCGTTCAGCCGGTCCCTGGCGGACGCCGTGACCCGGGTACCCGGGGTCAGGGCGTCGTTGATCGCCTACGGTGGCCAGTTCGAGGTCCGCCAGTCGCTCGAGAACCTCAAGGGCGTCTCGACCCGGGGCCTCTCCGAGACGGTCATCCTGCGCATGACGGCGGGGAGCGTCGGGGCGCTCGCCGCCGGCGACTTGCTCATCGACTCCACCACAGCCAAGTCCGACCACCTCGACGTGGGGAGCACGGTCCCCGTGAAGTTTGCCCTGACCGGCTCTACCCGTATGCGCATCGGAGGGATCTATAAGGCGAACGCCCTCATTGGGAGCTACGTCGTCAGCCAAGCGTTCTACCTGTCCCACTACCAAGACCCCCTTCCCGGCGCCGTCCTGCTGAAGACCGCTAGCAGCTCCGCTGTAGAGCGCGAAGTGAACAGGCTGCTGGCCCCCTACCCGACCGTGCAGGTGCAGACCCGGGCTCAGTTCGACAAGTCCCAGGTCTCCAGCGTCAACCAGTTGCTCGGCCTGATCTACGCCTTGCTCGCCCTGGCCGTCGTCATCGCCCTGGTAGGTATCGTCAACACGCTGATGCTGTCGGTGTTCGAGCGCACCCGCGAGATCGGCCTGCTCCGCGCCGTGGGCATGAAACGGCGCCAGGTGCGGACCATGGTCCGCACGGAGTCGGTGATCCTGTCGGTCTTCGGTGCCATCATCGGCATCGTCATCGGGACAGGCATGGGCATAGCCCTGGTGAGCTCGCTCAAGCTCACCGACATGGTCGTGCCTACGTCGAGCCTCATCGTGTTCTTGTTCCTCTCGGCCGTGCTCGGCCTGGTGGCCGCCACTTGGCCGGCCCGCCGGGCGGCCAGGCTGGACGTCCTGGCCGCCATCGCCGCCGAGTAGGCGTGCGCCCTGAGCCGCTCTAGGCGTGCGGCGCCGTTGCTGGAGCGACCTGCACCTTGAGCCCCTTCCCGGCGCGCACGTAGCCGAGGGCTTCGAGGTAGGAGGAGATCGGCAGGCTGTCGCTCACCAGGCGTGACAGACCGAGGTCCACGTTCACGGCGAGCTCGCAGGCGCGGTCGAAGCTGTGCAGTACGGCCATCGAACCGACGAAGCTCATCTCGCTGTTGAAGAGACGGTACGGCGAAAAGCGGGCCCTGGCATCGGCGGCGGCCACCCCGAACTGGAGGTAGTTGCCCCCGGGCCGGATACGCCCCACGGCGTCCTCTATGGCCCCTATGACCCCCGAGGCGTCGATGACGACGTCGAAGCCGCCTTCGTCGTCGAGTTGGTCGGCGCTGGCGACAACGGCCGTGGCCCCGAAGGCTTGGGCCATCTGGCGGCGGGCCTGGTTGGGCTCGACGACCGTCACCGAGATCGCCCCCACCCGTCCCGCCAAAGACAGCAGCAGCAATCCCATGGTGCCGGCGCCGTAAATGAGGAAACGGTCGCCGAGCTTGGTGCGCAGGAGGTCGTAGCCGTGCACGGCGCAAGACAGGGGCTCGATGAGCGCGGCGACGGACATGTCGAAGCCTTCTGGTAGGAGATGGACGTTCCACCCCGGTACCGCTAGGTACTCGGCGCACGCTCCCGGGTCGGTGATGCCCAGGGCCCTGAAGTTGTGGCACAGGTTGCCGTGGCCTTCCCGGCACGGCCGGCAGCGGCCGCAGTAATTGTTCGGGTCGGCCGTCACGTTGGCGCCCACGCTGATATTGGAGACGTTGCCGCCCACGGCGACGACCTCGCCAGCAAACTCGTGCCCGGGGACGAGCGGGTAACGCGCCAGGGAAAACTCCCCGTCGGCGAGGTGCAAATCCGTGCCACAGATGCCGCACGCCCGCACCTCGACCACCACCTCGTCGGGGCCTGGGGCCGGGTCGGCCACCTCGCCCACATCGACGTCGCCCGGTCTGTCGATCACCACCGCTTGCATGGTTTGCCGTCCTCTCCCGCTCTCCGGTCTATTTCGAGAGCAACTTAAGGACCCTACTCGCCGAGGAGGTCCGTGGCGGCGGAGGTATGATCCGCCTGAATGCCGCGGGGAGTGACAGCAACGCCCGGTACGACATCGCCGGCCGCGCTTGGAGCCCCAGAGCGCCAACCGAAAAGGAGGCTGTGATGGGCCTAATGGACAAGGTGAAGCAGGGCGCAGGGCAGGCCCTGACCAAGGCGCAGCAGGGAGTCAACCAGGGTAAGGCCAAGCTTGACCAAGCCCAGGCCAAACACCAGTGGGACGGGCTTCTGCGCAACCTGGGTGCGGCCGTCTACGCCGAGCAACGCCAAGGAGGCCCGGCCGATGCGGTTACCGCCGCTCTGGCCGCGCTGGACGAGCACGCCGCGACCCAGGGTACCCCGGAGGCCGGAGCGGACGACGACGGCGCCCCGGTCAGCGCCCCGGTCAGCGGCGACGAGACGGTCGACGAGGAACCGCCAGCCGACTAGCGGTCCCGGGCACGCCGGCTACCAGGCACGCCGGCTCCCGGGCACGCCGGCACCCGGGCACGCCGGCTCCCGGGCACGCCGGCTCCCGGGCACGCCCGCTCCTGGTCGGGCCACCCCTGACCGGGCCGGCTCCAATGCCTACTATCGCTCACTGCTCGGGGACCAGTTGTCAACCCCAAAGTGAACTGAGGTCGACCGAGATCCTCGATGCCACAAGGCCGACAGGCACGCGGGTGCGGTGCACAGGCTGTTCGACGACGGCGAGGGCCGGCATCACCGCCTGGTCGAGGAAGCGGCTCTGCGGGGCCAAGCCGTGGCGGTCGTCGCTACCTCGACGGTGGTAGGGCATCCGCAGCGGTGTGTACAGGTACAGCTCGTCCCGGGCGCGGGTGACGGCGACGTAGAGAAGACGACGTTCTTCCTCCAGGCCGTCCGGGGTGCCCAGGGCCATGTCGATGGGGATGAAGCCGTCCACCACGTGAGGGACGTGGACAGCCGACCACTCGAGGCCTTTGGCGGAGTGAATGGTGGATATGACGAGGTAGTCCTCGTCGAGGTGAGGGGGACCGGCCAGGTCACCGGTCGATTCCGGCGGGTCGAGGGCGAGCTCGGCCAGCCAGGTGGCCAGATCCGTGGCTTTGGCTGCCGCGCCGGCCAAGCGCTCGAGGTCCAACAGGCGCACGGCGGCGTCCGGGTACCGGCCCACTAGCAAAGGTCGTATGGCGTCCAGGACTCTTTCGGCCCGTGGGCCCGGGGCCGGCCGGGACCGGGCCTCGAGCATTTTGTCGAGGGTGCCCGAGAGGGCGGAGCGAGCGCCGGCGGGGGCGGCGGCCACTAGTTGCGGCCAATCCCCGAGGCCGTCGGGCGAGGCCCGGACCGTCCCCACCAGGTCCCGGGCCCGGGAAGGGCCGATGCCATCGTGCAAACGCAACAGGCGGTACCAGGCGATCTCGTCGTGCGGGTTGTCGAGCAGGCGGGCCGCCATTACGAAATCCTTGACGTGGGCCGCCTCCAAGAACCGCAAGCCCCCGTACTTTCGGTACGGGATTTTGCGCGCCGTGAGCTCCAGTTCGATCAGGTCGCTGTGATGGGCGGCCCGAACCAGCACCACTTGCTCCCGCAACGGTGTGCCGCGTCCGTGTGCTTCCAGGACGCGCTCTACGACGGCCGTGGCCTCGGCGGAGGCGTCGTGGCAATGCACCAAGGCGGGCTGGACGCCGCGGCCCCGCTCCGAGAACAGCCGGAGCCCGATGCCGTCCCGGTCTGGGCCGTCCCGGTCTGGGCCGTCCCCGTGGGGGCGAACGGCGTTGGCGACGTCCAGGATCCCCTGGCGGGACCGGAAGTTGCGTTGCAACCTGATCACCGACGCGTTGGGGTAGTCCAGGACCAGCTGTCGCAAGTGGCGACAGTCGGCGCCGCGGAAGCCGTAGATGGCCTGCGCCTCATCGCCGACGACCGTGAGCCCCCGGCCGTGCGGCGCCAGGAGGCGCACGATGTCGACCTGTAGGCTGTTGACGTCCTGGTACTCGTCGACCAGGACGTAGTCGAACATTTCGGCCACGTGCCGGCCCAGGCTCTCCTCCCGCAAAAGTGCCCGCCAGTACAGGAGCAAATCGTCGAAGTCCAGCAGAGCCGCCTGCGCTTTGCGAGCTGTGAAGGCGCCGAACAATTTGGCGATGGCGTCGAAGTGGGGTTTGCACCACGGGAAATCGATCTCCAGCACCTCGTGCAGCCGCCGCCCCGTATTTATGCAACGGGAATAAATATCGACGAGCGTGGCCGGGCGGGGAGAACGCACCTCCGTACCGTCGAGGTCGTAGGCGCCCCGCATGAGCTCCATGAGGTCACCGGCTTCGCCGGGGCCCATGACACTGAAACTGGCCGGAAGGCCGAGGGCTTCCGCGTAAGCAGCGACGTAGCGGTGCGCCACGGCGTGAAAAGTGCCGCCCCAGGGCCGTCGCTCGCCGTGCAGGGCGACGAGGTTGGCCGCCCGGGCCACCATCTCGTCGGCGGCGCGGCGGGTGAAGGTGAGCAACAGGATGCGTTCGGGAGCCGCTCCTCGTTGGATGAGCGACGCCACCCGGGCCACCAGCGCCCGCGTCTTGCCCGTGCCCGCCCCGGCCACCACCACCAGCGGGTCGGCACCGTGGGTGGCCACGGCGAGCTGGGCCTCATCGAGGCCCTGGTCCCAATCGGAGGAGGGGAACATATGTTTGGTATGCTAGCAACCCTCCGGAGGGCGGGCCGACGTTCGTACCGGACCGGCGGCGAGAGAACGCCGGTAAGCGTCCCGCGGCGCTGACGGGAGCGGTTAAGTGACCGGCTCGTACATATTGAACTAAGCTTTGAGAGAAGTGCCTCTCTTGACCGCAAGGACCAAAGCCACGGTGCGGGACCTGCGCGAGGTCAACCGCGGCGCCGTCCTGCGCCCGTTGTTCCTGCAGGGCCCGTTGAACCGCGTGGCGCTTGGCCGGCTCACCGGTTTGAGCAGTGGCAGCGTGACCAACGTCACCGCCGCGCTCCTGGACGAGGGCCTGATAACCGAGGTGGGGCTCGAAGAGTCCGACGGCGGCCGTCCCCGGGTCCTGTTGCAGGTCAACCCCGAGTTCGGAGCTGTGATCGGCGTGGAGCTAGGCGAGTCCGGCATCCGGGTGGAGGGCTTCGACCTGCGCATGCGGGTCGCCGGGGTGGCCGACGTCAGCCTGCACCCCCAGCATCACCCCTCCCACGTGGTCATCGAGCAGATCGTCCAGGCAGTGGCCAGGCTCAAAGACCAGTTCAGTAGTGAGGGGCGCCGCCTGTTGGGCGTGGGTATAGCCGTCCCCGGGGTCGTCGACCACGAGCGTAACGGCGCCCGGGTGCACGCCCCCAACATCGGCTGGAGCGACGTGCCCCTCGAGCGCCTGGTCCGCGACCGGGTCGGCACCCCCGTCTTCGCCGAGAACGGGGCCAAGGCTTTGGGGCAGGCCGAGATGTGGCTGGGAGCGGGCCGAGGTGCCCGCCATGCCGTTGTCACGCTCTGGGGCACGGGGGTGGGCGCGGCCATCTTCACGAACAGCACGATCTATAGAGGTGCCTTCTCTAGCGCCGGGGAATGGGGCCACGCCTGCATCATGGTCGGCGGCCGCCGGTGCCGGTGCGGGGGCCACGGCTGCCTCGAGGCTTATATCGGGGCCGGGCCGCTGCTCGAAGCGTGGCAGGAAGCTGACCCCGCGGCCGAGGTGCCGGTAGACCCCGACGCTGAGGACTGGGCCGACCGGTTACTGGAGGCGGCTCGGACCAACCCCGCGGCGGCCGGGGTCCTGGAGCAGGCGGCCACGTACTTTGGCGTGGCGGCGGCCAACCTGGCCAACCTGTTCGACCCGGAGCGGGTCATCGTGGGCGGCTGGCTCGGGCTGAAGCTCGGCCCGGCACTGCTGCCCGCCATCCGTCGTGCCCTGGACGAGCAGGCTCTGGCCTACGCGGCTGGGCGCCTGGTGGTGGAGGTAGGCCAGCTCGGCGCCGAAGCCGTGGCCTTGGGCGCCTCGACCCTGGTGGTCGACGAGTTGTTAGCCCGGGGGGGCGTGCCTCCGCTGTGAGGCGGCTCCCGGCGTCCGGGCGGCGGGCACGGGCACCGGGCACCCAGCGGCTAGTGCCAGCTTGACTTCTCTTTCACCATAAGCTAAGGTTCGGCAGTGGTTAGCGTCGCACCCGTGAGGACCGGGGCGCAACCCAGTCAGAAGGGGTGAGAGGCGGGCGCTTTCGCCAGCGCCGCGCCTTCCGGGCACCTGGCGGGCGAAGTACCGAGCCAAGTAACCGAAGAAAGAGGGGAACAAAGGTCATGCACAGAACCAAAACCAAGCTGCTGGCGGTACTGGCCGCCATCGGCACCGCCACGGCGGGTTCGTTGGTAGTGGTGGCAGGCCCCGCCACCGCCGCCAATGCGTCGTCTGCTAAGTACGGTGGCGTACTGCACGCAGTGAGCGCATGGGGCACCATCGTCCATAACTTCAACCCATTGACGTGGGATGGCGGCACGGGCACTACCACCCCGGGGACACTCAGCGTCCTTTACGAGCCCCTTATATACGTAAACCAGTACACCGGCGCCCAAACGCCTTTCCTGGCCACCGGTTACCAGTGGGAACACAACGCCCTCAAGCTCGTGCTGACGACGCGCACTGGGGTTACCTGGACTGACGGGACGCCCTTCTCGGCCGCCGATGTCGCCTTCACGTTCAACTTGCTGAAGAAGTACCCGGCGCTCGATGCCGAAGGAGTGTGGAAGAGCCCGCTCACCTCCGTCGTGGCGACGAGCCCGGACACCGTTGTGTTCAGCTTCTCGTCCCCGTACACAGCCATCTTCACGTCCATCGTCAAGCAGCCCATCGTGCCCGAGCACATCTGGGCTAAGGTCGCCAACCCGGTCAAGTTCATCAACCCGGGCCCGGTAGGCACCGGGCCGTTCACCCTCGAGAAGTACACGCCGGCCCAGGTGAGCTACGTCAAGAACCCGCACTACTGGATGGCCGGCCGTCCCTATGTCAATGGGGTCACCATGACATCGGTCGAGAACAACACCGTCGGCGAGCTCCTGGTGTTGAACGGTGACGCCGCCTTCACCAACGACGCGATCACCGACGTCAGCCAGAGCTTCGTGGCCAAGGACCCAGCCCAGAACCATTACTGGTGGCCGGGTTACCAGCTCAACTTCCTCTACTTCAACACCGCCACGGCCCCCTTCAACAACCTGGCGCTGCGCAAGGCGGTGGCCGAGGCCCTCAACACGACGGTCATCTCCAACCGCGCCTATTACGGCGCGTTACCACCGGGCAACGAGACCGGGGTGACCGGCGGCCAGGTAAGCGAGTGGGTGCCCTCGTCGCTCAGTTCGCTGGGGTGGGGCTACAGCACTTCGGCGGCCATGGCCACGCTGACCGCGGCAGGGTACAAAGTGGTAAATGGCCAGCTCCAGGAGCCGGGCGGGACCCCCGTCCCGTCGCAGAACATCCTCATCGGTGGGCCCGGTTGGACCGACTACATCTCGATCGCCCAGACGATCAGCCAAGAGCTGCAGGCCATCGGGATCAGCACCACCGTCCAGCAGGAGACCTTCGCCACCTACTACAGCGACCTCCAACAAGGCAGTTACACGTTGGCGGTGTCCTGGAGCAACAACAACTATGGGACCCCGTACTACGAGTACTACGACCTGCTGGACTCGAGCGAGTCGGCCGCGGTCGGTAGCACGGCCAACACCAATTGGGAGCGCTTCACGAGCCCGGCGATCGACGCCGCCCTCACGAGCTATGCCGCGACGACGGACCTGGCCACCCAGAAGGCGGACATGGTGACCATAGAAAAGGCTGTCCTCCAGAACGTCCCTGTGGTAGCCCTCACGGCCAGGCCGAACTGGTTCGACTACTCGACCCGGTACTTCACCGGCTGGCCCAGCGCCGGCGACCCGTACAACGAGGCCGACCCGCCGGACACACCCGGAGGCGGCGCGGAGCTGATGTACCTCAACGTCCACCTGAAGTAACGCCACACCACTGAAGTACAAGGCAGGCTGTTACTGGCGGGGCCCGGCTCAGCCGGGCCCCGGGCGGGCCCCCCG
>JBKQUU010000189.1:0-3465 GCA_052325485.1 Acidimicrobiales bacterium
AGCCGGCATCGGCGTGGTGTCCGAACGCACCCTGCAGCGCCACTTCGCCCGCCTCGGTCTCAACCGCTCTCCCGACGGCCGGCCCCCGAAGGCCTTCGGACGCTTCGAGGCGACAGAGTTCGGCCAGCTGTGGACCGGCGACGGGTTGCACGGCCCTGTAGTTGCCGGCCGCAAGACGGTGCTGTGCGCCTTCATCGACGACTGGTCGCGGACAGTCCCCGGCTGGCGCTGGGGCCACGCCGAGGACACGGTGCGGATCGAAGCAGCACTGCGGCGAGGCATCGAGTCCCGCGGAGTGCCTGAGCGAGTCTTCGTCGACAACGGCAGCGGCTTTTCCTCGGGACCGTTCAACCGCACCCTGGCGGTGCTCGGGATCGCCATCGCCCACTCCCGGCCGGGGCAGCCTGCCTCGCGCGGGAAGATCGAGCGCCTATTTCGCACGGTGAGGCTTCAGTTCCTCGTCGAGCTCGAGGCGCGGGGTGGGGCGGCCAGCCTTTCGGAGCTCAACGAGCTGTTCTCGGCCTGGCTGGAGGGCGTCTATCACCGCGCCGTCCACTCCGAGACCGGACAGGCTCCGATCGAGCGCCTGATGGCCGCCCGCCCGCTGCGCCGGCCGAGCCCGGCCGAGCTGAGAGAGGCGTTCTTGTGGTCCACCAAGCGCAGAGCCGACAAGACAGCTGGGGTCTCGTTGTTCGGGAACCACTACGAGGTCGACCCCGCTCTTTGCGGGTCCACGGTGGAGCTCGCCTACGACCCGTTCGACATGACCGACATCGAAGTTCGATACGAGGGCCGGGAGATGGGAAAGGCGATTCCCCGCAAGATCACCCGCCACACCCATCCCGCCGCACGACAAGAAAGCCCGCCGGCGCCGAAAGCGTCCGGGATCGACTACCTGGGCCTTGTTGCAGAGCGGGTGGCGAGAGAGACCGCCCGGCGCATCGCCTATGCCGAGATCGACCCACGCAGCATCACCGACATGACCAGCACCGACATGACCAGCAACGACAAGGAGGACGCCCGATGAGCGTCGACAGGCTGTGCTCGTTCTATGGCTTTACCCGCATGCCCTTCGGGCGGGACCTGCCACCATCGTCGCTCTACAGATCGACCGCCCATGCCGAGGCGGTGGCGAGGCTGACCTGGTGCGTGGCAGAGCGCGGGCTGGGAACCTTGACCGGTGAGGTCGGGTGCGGCAAGACCGTTGCCGCCAGGGCGACGGTGGCGTCGCTGGACCCTTCCCGCACCCAGGTCATCTACTGCCCGAACCCGACAGTCGGTGGGAGGGGGATCCTCTCGCTCGTGGTCACCGCCCTCGGCGGGGTGCCTCGCTTTCACCGGGCGGCGCTCATCCCCCAGGCCGCCGAGGCACTGGCGTGTGCCGAGGACGAGCGGGGCCGGCGGGTGCTCGTCCTCGTCGACGAGAGCCACCTGCTCGACCCGGATCAGCTCGAGGATCTCCGCATGCTGACCAACGCAGAGCTCGATTCGCGCTCCCCGGCGGCGATCGTGCTGATCGGCCAGCCAACTTTGCGCCGACGCCTGCACCAGGGGGCGATGGCGGCGCTCGACCAGCGGATCACTCTGCGGGTGCACATGGAGGGGATGGAGCTCGCCGAGACCCTCGCCTATATCCGCCACCACGTGTCGCTGGCGGGACGATCTGACCCGCTCTTCTCCGACGACGCCGTCGCAGTCGTCCACCGCGCCGCACGCGGCTTGCCGAGGGCGGTCAACAACCTCTCCCTGCAGGCGCTCGTGGCCACCTTCGCAGCCGACAAGTCAATCGTCGACGAGGCAGCCGCCAAGATGGCGGTGGTCGAGGTGACCGGTGAGTGAGATTGCGCTGCTCCCCGCCCCTCCCGGATGGCCGGCACCGCCCGAGGCGCCCGCATGGCGGGGAATCGCCGGAGCGATAGCAGAGACGATCGCCCCGCACACAGAAGCCGACCCGGCCGCTGTGCTCACCCAGCTGCTCGTCGGGGCTGGAGCGGTGATCGGTCGCGGGGCTTACATGGCGGTCGAGGCCACCCGCCACCATCCGAACGAGTTCGTCGTCTTGGTCGGCGACACCGCCAAGGCCCGCAAGGGGTCCTCCTTCGATCACGTCGAGCGTGCCCTTTGCCGTGCAGATGCGAGCTTTCCGGCACGCGTGCGCACCGGCTTGTCGACGGGCGAGGGCCTGATCTTTGCCGCCCGGGACCCTTCAGGATCAGATCCAGGCGTCGCCGACCCGCGCCTATTGGTCGTCGAACCGGAGTTCGTCTCGGTGCTGAAGGCAACTTCACGTGACCTGAACACCCTCTCGCCGGTGCTGCGCTCGGCGTGGGACGGCCGGGCTTTGGCACTACTCACCCGCACCGCACCAGTGCGGGCGAGCGCTGCGCACATCTCGGTCATCGGTCACATCACCTCGGCCGAGCTCGCCGCCCACACGAGTGCAGTCGAAGCGGCCAACGGTTTCTTGAACCGCTTCATATTCATCGCCTGCCGGCGTCATCGCCTCTTGCCCGACGGCGGCGGTCTCGACCCGCTCGCCGGCACCGAGTTGGCCGAGCGCCTCGGTGCCAACCTCGCAAAGGCACGCCGCATCGGTCAGCTGAGCTTCGACCCTGCGGCACGGGCTCTCTGGCACGAGGCGTATGCCCGCCTCGCACAACCAGATGACGGCCTCGTTGGCCTTCTCTCTGCCCGCGCAGAGGCCCACGTGCTACGTCTTTCGATGCTCGAGGCGCTCACCGAAGGTGACTCAGCGGTCCGCTGCACCCATCTCGAAGCTGGCCTCGCACTGTGGGACTACGCCCAGAGATCGGTCGCCTGGGCGACCCGCCACACCACCACCGACCCGGTCGCCGAGCAGATCCATCGGGCCCTCGCCGGAGCTGCGGGCGGGCTCACCCGCACCGAGCTGCGAGACCTGTTCGGCCGCAACCTGCCGGGATCCCGGATTGACGCAGCGCTGCTTGCTCTTGGTGGGGATGGGCGAGCGACACGTCGACGTCTTCCGACCGCCGGACGACCGGCCGAGGTCTGGGTCACTACCACCACCACACACTGAGCCCGGTAACTGGCTCTTTCATACTCGAAGCGACGCATGGCGTCGCTTCTTGCCTGCTACCTGCCGCACCCCGGAGCCGGGGTCAAGGGACAGCGATTCGCGCCAACGGGTTCTCAGCTCACCGAGCGTTCGCGGACCCTTGACGCCGGTGGAGGGGTGTGGCACCGACATGTACGCAGCACTGGCGAAAGGATTCGACTTTGGTCGTTCGGTCGTGCGTTGCTCACACGATCACGACGAACGGCGCCGGGACGATCAATATGGGTGACGGGCAACACCTAGTCGGATCTGGGTCTGGCGGTTACAGCTTGCGAGCCGGCTGGCGGCCTCGATGTCGAGGTCTCTTCGGCACCCCAGATCGCGAACTCCCTTGTCAGAGACCTGCACGAAGTCCTTACCGGGGTTTG
>JBKQUU010000190.1:0-7258 GCA_052325485.1 Acidimicrobiales bacterium
AGGGGCAGATCCACATAGGCGAGCGGTGATTCCTTGGCTAGGCGTAGCCAGAGGTCCCAGTCCTCGCAACTTGGCACATCGAGGTTGAAGGCACCCACGGCCATGACGAGGCCTAATGAAGCTAGCACCGATGACCCGCCAGCGGGGATCCGGTTGTCCTCCTTGAGAAGCTCCAGGAGCTGACCAGAGGGAACTGCCACCTCGCCTTGGGACATGGGAAGCTCACGGCGCAGACGGTTGACTGATTGTGCCCGCATGTCGAGGCCGATGTTGACACACGCCGTGGCCGACCATCGGGCCACTGGTGTGGTAGCCATGGCAGACAGCTGTCGCTCCAGCTTGCTCGGTGCCCACAGGTCGTCGTTGTCGAGGAAGGCCACCCAGGGGCAGCCACGTGCAGCCATGATGCCGGCATTTCGCGCTCGCGCCGCGCCGAGGGGCCTCTCGTGGACGAGTACCTTCAGGCGAGGATCCCCGAGCGAGGCTAACGCCTCCGCCGTCCCGTCGGTCGAGCCGTTGTCCACAACGAGGCAACACCAGTTGCCATAGGTCTGGCCGATCACGGATTTGACCGACCCGACCACGAGGTCCCGCCTGTTGTAGGTCGGGACGACCACCGCCACGGTGCCGTAGTCACGCACTGTGCGCTTTGGCCCCATTGCTATCGGCCTGGCTCAGGATCTTCGAGAAAAAGCCCAGGTAAAGCTCGGCATTGGTGTCCCAACTGTGAGGGTTGTCATATGTGGTGCCCACCCGGTCGAGGGCGCGGCGCATGGCCCCCGCCAGACTGTCAGAGTCGCTGACATTGGCCCACTCAACGCCCTCATAACTTTCGCAGGCCTCCTGCAGCGCCGGGATGCGTGTGGTGACTATCGGCATGCCCGCGCCCATAGCCATACTTATCGGGCCCGACGCCGAGACCCTCCGGTACGGAGCGACAAGAACATCGCAATCGGCGAACAGCATAGCCACCTCTTCGTCCGAGATGTACTTCAAAAGTGTCGTGCACCGCTCGGGACCGCACTCCGCCAGCTCACCGAGCCCCTGGTCCGACCGGCTCCAGGGCTCACCAGCGACGGTAAGGTGGACGGGAAGACCCTCCTGGACCAAAGTACGAAAGGCGCGAACAAGCTCGGGAAGCCCCTTGTACGGCCTGATCACCCCGAAATACAGGAAGCGTACAGGCCGTGACGTGTCACGGACGGGGACGGGCAGACCAGCAGGCCGGGCGCCGCGTGGGGAGCTACCGTCGCTCCCGTGCTCCTGGGGACCGTGGAATATCACAGTCGACGGGAGCCGGCCGAGCTCGGGATATTGCCGGGGCACGGCCTCCTGGTCCGCTTGTGAGTGTACTATCACCCCGTCGGTGTACGCAGCCAGGCGGGACATCACAAGGTGGGTGTAGCGCCCGGCCAAAGGGATCCCCTGTTCCCCGACGTCGCGTAGCTCGTGGAGCTCGAGAACGACCGAGCACCCCAGCCGTCTCGCGTACCGCGCCAGGGCCAAGTAGTTGTGCGCCATGGCTGAAGTCCACCACTGCAGCAACAGGACCCTCGGACGTTGCTGACGGAGAAGCCTGTACCCGACCCAAAGCGAGGGCACGCTGAACCAGTCGAGGGCTTCGTACGCCGGGATCCCGTCCAGGTGCAGGACGGACAGGTCGTACTGGCCGATGTGGCCGCGGCCTGGGTAGAGGAGCCGCGGGCACAAATTGCGTATCAAGAGTGACCGCACATCGACCTCACGGCGGTGTAGCGCACGGGCTACGGAAGCCGAGTAGTAGCTGATAGCGGACAGAAAAAGGGCTCCCGGGGCCACCATCAGGACCGATGGGCCACCGTGGCCGTCTTCGGCACGACGCCCGAGGGGGACAGGTGAAGGGAGAATGGTCTGATCGCTCATGTCTGCCGTGGCCATGCGCTTGAGGACTGAACGATAGCGTACCGAAAAACCCGAGCGAAGCGGCAGCACCCTTGGCGACCTGGTGGACGAGGACCACGCGACGCCCGAGCCCTAACCACACGCGCGCGATTTACCTCATCGCGGGAAGAGTTGGCTCGCGGGACCAGGCAGTTACAGAACTGTAGGACCGTACCCGCCGAAAACACGGCATCTTCTGGGGCCCTCAGCCATCTGAGCCCGCAATATTGACCGAGATCGGGCAAAATGGATGTCGATGTCCTCGAAGACTGGCGTTCGGCGGTTGTCAGGACTAAGTGGGCAGCGCAGGCCCAGTGTTGTCGTCCCATGGCCGAAGTCGACGAAATCCACGAAGGCCCACGGACGTTCCCGGTGGTGCCCGGACGCTGCTGAGGTCAGGTGCTGATGCGGATCCTCCAGGCCACCGACTGCTACCCACCGCCCCTTCTAGGTGGGCGCGACGTTCACGTCCAGATGCTCACCCACGAGCTGGCCCGGCGTGGTCACGACGTCGAGGTCGTTACCCTATCTGGCCGGGCGGGCGCTCGCGTCGAGTCCGACGGCGACGTCCCTGTGCACCGGGTTGCCGGTTGGAGCAGGGCACTCAGCCGCTTCTACGAGGATCCGAGCAGGATCTTTCACCCAACTGTCCCCGACCCCGGGCTCGTGCTCCCCTTGGCCAGGCTCATACGGCAACGAAGACCAGACGTTGTCCACGCTCATTCCTGGATCCTGCACTCCCTGCTGCCCCTGTTGCCGTCTACCGGGACGCGCTTGGTGGTCACCATGCACGACTACGGCTTGGTCTGTGCGAAGACCTCGTTCGTCTTTAAGGGTGGCGTGTGCGAGGGCCCGAGCTACCCTAAGTGCCTCGCGTGTGCGACTGGCCAGTACGGAGCAGTCCGCTCAGCCGCCATAACGACCGGGCTGAGCATAATGCACCGCTCTCATCGGCGCGTGGACCGCTACATTGCCGTGAGCACCCCGGTAGCCCAAGCCTGCCACGCGCTGATCGCAAACCATCAGCACGCCATCGAGGTGATCCCGCCGTTCATGTCCGACGACAGCTTCCCCTTCGCCGACTCGAGCAGGCCGTCCTTTGTCCCACCGACCGGCGACTACATAATGTTCGCCGGCGCCCTCGGGCCCCACAAAGGAGTCGACGTCCTCCTGGACGCCTGGTGCGGCTCCGGTCGTGCCGTGCCTCTCGTCCTCGTCGGCCTTCATCGCCAGGACACGCCCCGTCGCTTTCCCGCTGGTGTCCACGTGGTCGAGAACGTCCCCCACGACGACGTACTGCGCGCGTGGGCGCATTGTGCCATCGCCGTGGTGCCGTCCCGCTGGCCAGAGCCCTTTGGGCTCGTCGCCCTCGAAGCCATGGCAGCCGGCCGCAGCGTCGTGGCATCGGCCGTCGGCGCGCTACCCGACCTATTGCATAACGGAAAAGCAGGTGTGCTCGTCCCGCCCGGCGACGTTGGCGCTCTCCGGGACACTCTCCTCCAGTTGCTGTCGGATCCCGAGCGTCGGGCCAGGCTGGGCGAGGCGGCGCACCGCCGCGCTGCCGACTATTCTGCCAGCGCTATTGTCCCCCAGATCGAAGACGTTTACCGAGCAGCCCTCGCCGGCCCACCACAGTTCCCGGCCAAAGCTCTCGCCGGGCTGGCGCGGTGACCATTTCTACCGACCGGGCCGGGACCTTCTTCCCCGCACCTGCCTCGATTGCCCGGGGCTACCCGTTCGTGCCCGTTTTTTTGTCCCAAGGAGGTTGACATAGAAGATGCCAGAACCTACGTCTGACGGAATGACGAGACGGATCCTCGTGACCGGTGGTTGCGGGTTCGTAGGCGCACCCTTGGTCCGCAACCTGGTGGCACGGGGTGACCATGTGGTCGTCTACGACAACTTGAGCCGCGGTACGACCAAGTCACTTGAAGCCCTAGCTGATGACATCAACATCATCGAGGGCGACGTACGCGATGCCGACAGTCTCCGTAAAGCCCTCGAGGACAACAGGACCGAAGTGATCATCCACCTGGCTGCAGTGCACTTCATCCCCGATTGCGACGCAGATCCGGAGGCCTGCCTGTCAACGAACGTGCTCGGGACACAAGTTGCCCTGGACTCTGCCCAAGGTTCGGCCACGGTCAGGGCCTTTGTGTACGCCTCGACGGTCGCAGTGTACCAACCCAGCGTTGAGCCCCACCATGAGTCCAGCCGGCTGGCCCCGACTGACGTCTACGGGAGTTCCAAGCTGGCGGGCGAACAGCTCGTGGCATGGCTTGGTCGGCGCACAGGGATGCCGACAGGCATTGCCCGCCTGTCAAACGTCTACGGGCCCGACGAAACTAATCCCCATCTCATCCCGGTTGTCATCTCCCAGGCGGTACGCAGTCAAGTACTTGCCCTGGGCAATTTGTCCACCAGCCGAGACTACGTTTTCACAGATGACGTTGCCCGCGCTTTCTCGTCGTTCGTCGACCTGACACTCATGGGCAATAGTGCGGTGTGCAATGTCGGCACCGGGGTCGCCCGCACGGGCCAAGCAGTGGTGGCGGCTATCGGCCAGGCACTGTCTCGTGAGCTCAGGATCGAGATGGACCCCTCGCGAATGCGCGCGTCCGATCGACCAGTGCTATGCGTGGACAGTGCGAATGGGGCCGATATTTTGGGCTGGACGGCGACCACGACGTTCGCAGACGGCATCCGCGAGGCCATCAAGTCGCCCGCCCAAGACGACAGCGTCTTCCGGCGCTAAGGTACCAATGAGAATTGCACTGGTCACAGGCCACTACCTGCCGTTCGTCGGTGGGATCGAATCGCATGTGCAGCACATCGCCCGCCGTTTGGCGGCGACCGGTGATGATGTCACCATACTTACGCAGGCTGACGATCGCAGCTGGAAGACAGAGGAGGTTATGGAGGGTGTGCTCGTACGCCGCTTTTCGGTCCCTCTTCCCAGCCGTCATTTTGCCATATCACCGTCGCTCTGGTCGGAGCTTCGGACAAGGCCACTACCGTGGGACATAGTGCACGCACATGGCTACCACAGCGTTGTACCGCTCCTGGCCACGACCGCTGGCGCCCGACCCCTCGTTTTTACCCCGCACTATCATGGGACCGGCCATTCGCCTCTGCGCAAGGCGTTGCACGTACCCTACCGGTATGTCGGCAAAAGTATTATCGACGCCTCCAGGTTTGTCATCTGTGTGTCGGAGGCCGAACGCCGTTTGCTGCTGCGGCACTTCCCGTCGGCTGGCGGGAAGTCCCTCGTGATCCCCAACGGGGTAGACCTCGAAATGCTCGAGGCGGCCGAGCCCTTCTCGACGGGCAGGACGACCATCGTTACCGGGGGCCGACTGGAGAGCTACAAACATGTCGATGTCGTCCTTCGAGCCGTCGCCCTGCTCGGCGAAGATTGCGACGTTGTGATCACCGGTGACGGTCCTGAGCGCCTCCGACTGGAGAGCTTGGCACGCGAGTTGGGCATAGCCGGCAGGGCCCGCTTTTTAGGCCGTGCCGACGTTGGCGATCTCTACCGTTGGTACCGGACGGCACACGTGTACGTCAGTATGTCGAGCAACGAAGCGATGCCCGTAACCCTGCTCGAGCTTCTGGCATGTGGCGCCGGCGTGGTCTGTTCTGACATCCCTGCGCACCTGGACCTCAAGGAAAGGACCAACGGGCCGATCGAGATCGTGCCGCTCGGCGCCGGTCCCAAAGACCTGAGCCGTGCTATCAGCACCTCCCTGACGGTCAAGGCGTCGGTGGATCTTCACGTGCCGACGTGGGATGACGTCGCCGAGTCCACCAGGCGGGTCTACGAACAGGTGATCGGCTCGGCGACTGTCCGCAGCTGACACTCGTTCTCTGGGACTAATGGCCTGGACTTAGTACCCTAACTGATGAGGAGCTGGCCGGCGTTCGCCGGTCGAATATACGCTGATCTTCGATCGAATGTTATGAGATGGCCTGTCCCCCCGAGGTAGCCATGACCGTGGGCCCCGAGGGGCGCCGTCGCCTTCCGCTCCTCGCCGAAGGGTGTAGCCGCAGCGGGTGGGAAAAGGCCGAAGACCGTTGCTAATCCCTCAACAACTGCCGGGAAGGGGACGAAGCCATACCTCGGTGGATTCGAGCGGAAAACCCAAGGGGCATCGACGTTGGCGATCGATGTCCTTCATTGCCTGCCTTACGGCAACGGTGACGTTGTCCGGTTTTGCGTACGTCTGCACCGCTGGGGCCAGCGGTCCGTCGGTGGCCCCTATAGCGCTTGAGAACCTGAAGCTCGTCGACTATTTTCCCGCGGGAGCTTCATGGACCAACATGTGGACCAATTTTCAGTTCGGTCAGATCCAGTCCGACTTTGCCACGATCAAACAACTCGGCGGGAACGCCGTCCGTCTCACCATTGACCCCTACACCTTCGGATGGCCCACCGTCTCCCCGGTTATGGCAAACGAGTTCCAAGAGGTGCTGCAATCGGCCGAAAATGACGGGCTCTATGTCCAGCTGACCCTCTTCGACTGGTTTGCCAACTACGGCGACACCCCGGACAGTACCACCTGGTTAGAGTCGTTCCTGGCTCCTTATGCCAATGACCCTGAGATAGCTTTCATTGACTTGCAGAACGAGATAGACACAAGCAACACCCAGGCGATGACCTGGGCGCGCGCGATAATGCAATCCGCTAAAGAGATAGCGGGCACTATCCCGCTCACCTTCTCTATCTCGAGCCCGGAGGACGTAACGGGGGTCCAGGCGCTCAAGACCGCTCTTGGCAACGAGGCCCCGTCTTTTTATGACTTTCATTATTATGGGTTGCCAGGAGATGCCGCCAGCGTGCTGGCGGCGATAAAATCCGCAGTGGCACCGGCGCCTCTTTTTGTGGGCGAGGCGGGCATGTCGACGTACTCGGCCGACGGACCGGCCGACGAGGCCGTTCTGGCGTCCCAAGAAGCCAGCTATTATGCCGCCGTCGAGAACGCCACGGCATCGCTGGGCCTTCCGCCCGCGGCCCCCTGGATGCTCAACGACCTGGTGAGCTCGGGGGTGCCTTACCCGCAGAGCCAATACCCGGCCCAGTGGTACTACGGGTTGTACACCACCAACGGGACGCCCAAGCCGGCCGCCGCCGTTGTGCAGAACTTCTTCTCCACGGGCTCAGAGCCTCTGCTCCTCAACGCCGGCTTTGAGCAAGGCGCCAACGGTGTGCCGACCGGATGGGCGCCGACAGGGCCGTCCACGGGCACGCTCAGCTGGGCCTCGGGCACCGACCACTCCGGCTCCTATTCGGTCGAGATCAGCGGTTCGGGCACCCAGGCGGCCTGGACCCAGGTCATCA
>JBKQUU010000191.1:0-3720 GCA_052325485.1 Acidimicrobiales bacterium
GATGAGGGTGATGCCGTGGGCCGAAGCGGCCCCGCCCACGGCGGCGGCGTCGAGCCCGGTCACGACCAGGCCGCCGTCAGGAGCGCCCTCGACGAGAGCACCGCGCTGGACCAGGATCTCGGCCAGCGCCGCCTGCTCCAGGGCCCGGGCCCGCACGCTCGGGGCGGAGTTGCCGTTGACGAACTCTTCGGTGCTGGCATCGGCGATGATGCGGCCCCTGGCGATGACGAGCAGGTGGTCGGCCGTCTGAGCCATCTCGCTCATGAGATGGCTGGAGAGGAAAACCGTGCGGCCTTCGGACGCCAATGACTTCATCAGGTTGCGGATCCAGACGATCCCGTCGGGGTCGAGGCCGTTGATGGGCTCGTCGAACATCACCGTTTCGGGGTCGCCGAGCAGGGCAGCAGCGATGCCGAGGCGCTGGCTCATGCCGAGCGAAAAGGTGCGCACCGGCTTTCCCGCCACGTCGGCCAGCCCGACGAGGTCGAGCACCTGGCTGACGCGGCGGCGGTCGATGTCGTTGCTGTCGGCCAGCCACTTGAGGTGGTTGGCGGCGCTGCGGCTGCCGACGATGGCCTTGGCGTCGAGCAGCGCCCCGACCGATCGAAGCGGGTCAGCGAGCTGGGCGTACGGCTGGCCGTTAACCAGGACTGAACCCGAGGTCGGGGCGTCCAGGCCCAGGACCATGCGCATGGTGGTCGACTTGCCCGCCCCGTTGGGGCCGAGGAAGCCGGTCACCCGGCCAGGTTGGACGACGAAGGAGACTTCATCGACCGCGGTGGTGTTGCGGTACCGCTTGGTTAGGTGCTGGGCCTCGATCATCGTTCTTCCCTTTCTGGATGTGCTTGGCGGTTCATCGAACTTCCACCATCGTCACCCGAGGACAGGGCCACAGTCATCAGGGGTAGTACTGACCGACCACGTAACCAGTGCTCTCACCGACAGTTCCCCGCCGCCTCTCAGCCAAGCTGGCGTTGTGCGAACCCGACGAGCAGGCCCGACCGCAGTAGGCCCGAAGACGCAGTGCTATATGGCCGAAGTAAGGCTGCGAGCCGAAGCCGGGACCGATCTTTCCTGGGTTAGCCAGAGCCTCGACGCCGCCTGCCGGCGCCTTCAGGGCGTGGGTGCCAGCCCACTGATCTTGAGCACGGTACACATCCCCGCCGACGGCCTGCTCTCCTGCCTCGTCAGGGCGGCCAGCCGGGAGGACGTCCTGCGCCTATTCGAGATCTCGCTGCTGCCTTCGGCCCGGGTCCTGGACGTGGTGGTCATTGTGGAGGCGGGCTCCCACGAGCCGGGCTAGTCCGGCCTTGGCTCTTGTGCTACCCAGCTGGCGATCTCGACGCGGGAGTTGATGCCGAGCCGGTTGAGGATCCTGGACACGTGCGTCTCAACGGTCCGCTCGGAGAGGAACAAGCGGGAGCCGATCTCCTTGTTGCTAAGGCCCGCGGCGACGAGCCGGGCGACCTCGAGTTCGCGCTTGCTCAGCGGCGTGGTTGCCGAAGTTATGGCAGGAGCGACGGGCCGGGGGACCTTCTCCCCCAGCGCGTAGGCGACCGCTTCAGCTCTCGACATGAGCCCGCCAGCCTGCGCCTCGGACTCCAGCGTCCGAACCCCAAGTGATGTGACGATGGCTTCTCGCGCCTGGCTCAGCAGGGGCTCCATTTGCGGGATGAGCCGCACGCCCGTCTCGGCCTGCAGATGCTCAGCCGCACCCAGCAATCTGGCGGCCCGGGCTAGCTGGCCGACCATAGCGTCGTGGCAGGCCAGGCCGTAAAGGGTATAGAGGATGGCATCGCGGTTCTCGAGACGTCTGGCGATCTCGATCGACTCCTCGAAAACCGGCCTTACGCCGTCCGATTGACCGCACCCGAGCAACGTGAAGCCGTAATACCCCAGGACATAAATGAGCGAGTTGAGGTCACCGCGGGCCCGCGCCCGGGGCAGCGACTCACAGTAGACCCGACGGGCCATGTCGAGATCGTGGTCGGCGAGGGCGATGAAGCCCTGAGTGGCGGTCACCGCCGCGCCTGCACCGGGGTCGTCAAGGCCGAGAGCGACGGCCGCCGCTTCGCCGGCTTGCGCTCGTGCACCTTTGAGGTCGCCACTCACCGCCCGAGCCCTGGCCGACACGGCCAGGGCTCGGGCCAGCAACGACAGGTCGCCCACCTCCCGTGCCTTGGCTTCGGCGTCCGCCAGTGCCGACGTGGCCGCCCCCCAGTCCCCCTGGACCACGGCGACGACCCCCCGGGCGAACAGCGCGTACGCCAGCTCGGGTGCGTCCCTTTGGCGGTCCCTAAGGAACAGGTCCAGCCAGTACATGCCCTCGCTCGTGGCCCGGGGCGCCCAGTACCAGCCCAGCGACCCCACCATGTACAACCCGATCGGGTTGTCCGGGCCGTTGAGGCAATGAGCCAGGACCGCTCGTAGGTTGGGGGCCTCTTCGTCGAGACGCTTGAGCCACTCAACGATCTGAACTGAGTGCGCGGCCTGTCGCGCCGCCTGGCAGATACTGGAGTAGAACCTTACGAAGCCTTTGACCGTCGCGGCTTCCTCATCGGCGGCGCGCAGCTTGAGCAGGGCGTACTCGCGCATCGTCTCGTGGAGCCGGTAGCGGGCGCTGGCCGCTGGGCCCAATCGGGCCACGAAGGACTTCTCCACCAGGCCGGCCAGAAGTTCGAGCACCGACGCCGGGGGCACGTCCTCGCCACTTGCCACCGCCTCGGCGGCATCGAGACCGAAGTCGGATGGGAAAACGGCCAGCCGGCGCAGCACCGCGGCCTCCGGGGCAGCCAACAGGTCGTGGCTCCAGTCGATGGTGGCCTTGAGGGTCTGTTGCCTCGGCAGCGCCGCCCGGCTACCACCAGTCAGCACCGCGAAGCGGTCGCTCAACCTCACGACCAGTTGGTCCAAGCCGATCGTCCTCAGCCTCACGGCAGCCAGCTCGAGCGCCAAGGGCATGCCATCAAGGCGGCGGCAGAGGTCGCTCACCAGTTGGCGGTTGGCCCCGTTGACCTCGAGCTGGATGCCGGCATCTCCGGCCCGCTCTACCAGAAGAGCCACCGCCTCTGAATGAGCCGAACCTTGTGCGGGCTCGCCGTCCCCTGCATCGGCCAGGGTGAGCGACGGCACCTGGACGACACGCTCGCCCGAGATGCCCAATGGCTGACGGCTGGTGGCCAGCAGACGAACGCCTGGGGCTTCCTTCAGGAGGACATCGGCCAAGACAGCAATGGCGTCGAGAAGGTGCTCGCAATTGTCGATGAGCAGAACCGCCTCGCGGGGGGCCAGGTGGGCCACCAGGACCGAAGTCGGCCACTGTCCCGACTGGTCCACAAGGCCCACGGCGGTCATAACGGCCTTAGCCACTAGGTGGGGGTCGTCCAGGCCGGCAAGGTCGACGAACCAGACGCCGTCGCTCACAGTCCGTTGGAGGTCAGCGGCGGCGCGTAAGGCGAGCCGGGTCTTGCCCACCCCACCGGGCCCCACCAGAGTGAGGAGACGGGTACCAGCGAACGCCCCCTTTACCTCGGCCAGCAATCGGCGTCGGCCGACGAAGCTGGTGGGCTCCGCGGGCAGGTTGCCCGCCGCAGCCCGGTTGGCAACCGGCACGCCCTCAGTGTAGGGCGCCCGACCTCGTTGACCCTGGGCGCGTACGCGTGCCCAGAGAACTCACCTTGGGTGAGCAAATAGCCTCGTGTCCGCCAAGTTCCGTCGCTA
>JBKQUU010000192.1:0-2845 GCA_052325485.1 Acidimicrobiales bacterium
GAACACCACCTCGCCGACCAATTTGACCTTGGCCACCAGGTGGGGCGGGCCGTTGTAGGAGGGGGAGGTCGTCTCCGCGTCGGTGTAGAAGGGGATATCGATGACCGACCCGAGGTGCAGACCCCACTCCTTGGCCGCCTGTGCGTTCATGACCGCCTCGTCTATCCGTTGCGGGTCGGCGAGGCGACCTTCGACGAGGGTGGCTCGGTCCATGGTGAGGTACTCCTCGCCGCCGATCACCGTCGGGGGTGTCTCACCGGCACCGATGTCAGGGTGCGTACCCCTTACCGCGCTGAGGTCAATGTTGCCGTCGAAACCGAAAGAGGTCGCAGAATGCTCGACGTGGGGAAGGTGCGCGATCGCATCGACGATTCCCGGGCTGTACCCGGTCCTTTGGCCAAGGCCAGGGTCATCGAACCCGGCTAGGACCATGAGGCTGGACGGGTTGGTGCTGGCAAGATAGATGGGAAAGGAGGAATCCGTCCGCCGGGCCCCTGCCACTGAACCCATGGCTAGGCCGCCCAGCAGACCTACTAACAGCACGACGGCCAGGTAGCCGCCCCACCGGCCGCCTAATGTGACCCGGAAGCGGTACCAGGCGACTCGAAGAACCTGAGTCACATCACGAGGGACTTCCGAAGATGTTGCAGCTGAGCAGCATTTCATGAAGTCTGGTGTCGCTGACGGCAGCCGTCGAGGTGGTTACCCGTACTTGCGGACTTCGTACCAGCACCCTCCTGGCCACGGAATTATAAGCGCGGACGGTCCTGAACAGTTGAGACTCATACCGACGACCTGGAGCTGCGCTATCGCCGTTCTCCGGCCGAGAGTGCACGGTTCGTACGCTATTCACTTCGCCCACCCGGGTGCCCCAGAATGCTCAGCCTTTTCACCGCCGCGCTGCATCCCGCTTCGCCGGAAGAGGGCATCCCGCGCCGAGTGTCCTACCGCTTGTGCTACCACTTGTCTGTGGCGCAACGTGACAAGCGATCGGTGTCGTTTCCCCCCGAGTTGGCTAAAGCGATCGACGAGGCAGCGACGGAGTCCGGTTCGACCTTCAGCGCGTGGATCACCGAGACGGCCTCTCGTCTTCGCCTCGAAGCTGGACGCCGGGGAGTGGCGGCATGGGAGGCCGATGCGGGGCCACTGACCGAAAAGGAGCTCGCCGAAGGTCTGGCCCGAGCCCGGGAGCTTCCGGGCCGCTCGTCAGCGAAATGGTCCGCTTAAGTGGCCGGGGTCACTTAGGATACCGGCGCCCTCATCGCTGGCGAACGAAACGACCGCCGCATGTGGGCGTTGCACATGGGTTTCATCGCGGATGAGGTGGTACCTGTGGTTCCGACGCCCGTCCTGGCTGAAGCCTGGAGAGGCGGTCCGCGCCAAGCCAGCCTTGCCCGCATGCTGGCTGGCTGCGAAGTCGAGCCGATGAGCGCAGACCAGGCCGGCCAAGTCGGCGAACTCGCCGGCCGAGCGAACCATGACGATGTCGTCGATGTAACCGTTGTCGAGGGCGCTGCCCGCCGCGACGACGTGATTATCACCTCGAACGAGAGCCATATCCGAACGATTGCGGAAGCGGCGAGGCAATTGATCCGCATCGGGGCCGTCTGACCACGATCAAGACCTCCTTGGCTCGCACGTTCTGGGTGCGACATACGACTTCCTGTCGACGATTGAGCCGATAAAGATCGCCGATTCCGCCCTTGTCAAGCTTGGAGCCAGCTCTCTTTGCTAATCGTCCATATTGGCCACTTATGGCGCGGTACGGCCAGCACGAAAAGAGCGCCAGGGGACCGAGAACCCATGCCTTCGGACGGCACTTGGTACCTGCTCCAGCCAACGCCGTCGGCACAACAGAGGTACGGGTCGCGTACCATGCCAAGGTGCAGCTTCGTGGTGAACAGCAGGCAGGCCCCACACGAATGCCCGGGGCTGTTTGGCGCGTTGTCCGCCTGTGGGTTGTTCGTGTCTTCCTTGAGGTTCTTGGCGTCCCCCTCCATGTCTCGCCGGCGAACGGTTCGGTCAGGTGCGCGAACCAGACGGGCAGGCTGTCCGGGTTAGCCGCCACTCGGGGCCTTCTGTCCTCGTAGTGCCACTCCGCTCAGCGGGGCGTCAGTCGGGTGACCCTTGCGCCGGAAGCCCACACGAGGTGAAGGCCTTCCGCGAGCGGCTCATCGAGTTGGCCGAGCCCGAGCTTGTTGAACTTGGCTAACTGGCGGTTGTCCGTGGCCATCGTTGCCAGGTGTTCGCGACATCCTCCCTCCTCGGCCATCCACGGCTTGCCGACGCGCCGAGCACCTTGCCACCGGCGGCGAAACCCGGCGAGGGCCCTTGATCTGACGGATTGTTCGTCTAATGGTGTCGGCATATGATCCGGCCGCGTCCCAAATGTTGGCTCGCCAGCAGGTCAGCGACCTGCATGCGGTCGCTTGGGGGGCCAGGAGGAGCAGCGATGGCAGCGTTGACAGGCAGTGGCTTGACCCGCCGTCAGTTCCTGGCCGGCGCTGCCGGCGTCGGCTTGGCCGCTGCGGCTGCCCGTTCGCCCGTCAGGGGCTACACGGCCCCGGCGGACAGCCCGGCGCTGGTCGATGCCTCGTCGTTCTACGGCAAACTCATGTTCGGCTACCAGGGTTGGTTCGGCACCCCGGGCGACGGCTCGGCGATGGACCAGTGGCAGCACTGGTGCCGGGGGGGCACATACCCGTCCGCCAGCACGATAGGGGTAGACGTGTGGCCCGACCTACGCGAGTTCTCGCCACGCCAGCTGGCTAAGGGCTGACGCAAGAACAACTTCCCACTTTCGGATAGTCAGTCACCTGGGGCTGATGGTGTAGTTGCGGTTGGG
>JBKQUU010000193.1:0-4670 GCA_052325485.1 Acidimicrobiales bacterium
TCGTCGAACATCACCGTGTGGGGGTCGCCGAGCAGGGCGGCGGCGATGCCCAGGCGCTGGTTCATCCCGAGCGAGAAGGTCCCCACCGCCTTCCCGGCGACGTCAGCGAGGCCGACGATCTCAAGCACTTCGCCCACCCGGCGCCGGCTGATCCCGTTACTGTCGGCCAGCCACTTGAGATGGTTGGCGGCGCTGCGGCCACCGACAATGGCCTTGGTATCGAGCAGCGCCCCGACGGCGCGCAGCGGGTCGGCCAGCTCGCCATAGGGCTTGCCGTCGATGAGCACTGAGCCCGCGCTGGGGGCGTCCAGGCCCAGGACCATGCGCATGGTGGTGGACTTACCGGCCCCGTTGGGGCCGAGGAACCCGGTTACCCGTCCCGGTTGGACGACGAAAGAGACTTCGTCGACGGCCACGGTCTTGCCGTAGCGCTTAGTGAGATGCCTGGCCTCGATCATTGGTCTTCCTTTCGTCGATGCTTCGGTGTTACGAACAGCGTGCGCCCAGGGCCTGACGTGGGACTGACGTGGCACTGAGGCCGCCATCTCAGCGCCGTCGTGTGGAGTGCTGTGCGGCGGACAACCCAGTTGCCAACCCGGGCGAAATGCCAGGAAACGCAACGATCTCCGGGGCGATCACGGTCGAGGCGAACTGTATGCAGATCATTGCCCCCGACCTCTTGTCGGGAGACAAGTCAGCAGCGATGGATCGCGCAGGCTGAATGCGTCATTGGGAGGTCACGTCGAGGCCGGGTGACAACCGGGAAGGCGACCCCTGAGATCATCGAGCCCGTCCCGGTGTCCTCCGCGCCACCGGAGCTCGGTGACGATGCGCAGGGCGAGCGGATCGCAGCCAACACCGGCGAGGTGCTCACGGAGCAGGTCGGCGGCTCGCCTGTGATTGCCAGCGGCCGCCGTGCGGACCACTTCGATGTGATGACGTTCCCAGTTCATCTGGCGACCGCCGATGACGCCGGGGGGCCTTTCGGTGAGGGACTCGAGATCGGCGATTGCGAGCCCGAACGCCGGATCGGTCGTGACCGCATTACGGAGCGCCGTTATCGCCTCGGACGCGTCCGCAGCCTGCTGCGCTTGGCGATAGAAGGCGGCGGCCTGGATGCTTGCCGTGACCGCCCGACCGTGGTCCTCGACCGCGGGACCAGCAGCGGAGGGCGACTGGGCCCGGCTGGTATTGGGCCGTTCTAGGTCGCGATCCATGACTATCAGGTTGCGCTGGTGACCTGAGGCCGCCCTGAGGTGGTGCTGAGGTGTCAGCACGCGGCTTGAGATGGCCTGCTCGAAGAGAACTCGAGCTGCGACTTTGCTGGTTCAGGTCGAGGTTGGCGTGAGCCGAGTCGCGAGTGCCACCAGATCTGGCTCGTCGGTGAGGGAGCGATGCGAGAGACCTGAGGCTCGCTGTTGGGCCAACGCGACGAAGCTGTCGGTGTTGCGCTGAGTGGGGTCTGCGATCGCCGTGGCCGCGGCCCGGGCGGAATCGGCGAGCAGTTGTGATTCGGCATCCCCGGCTGCCTTTGCGGCTCTGACGGCATCTGCCGCGAAGCTGACTGCAGTGGCGGGTTGACCTGCACCGATCGCCCACCAGGCCAGTCCTGCTAGCACCCGGGCTTGGCCGTAGGGAAGGTCGGCATCGCGGTAACGCTCCGCGGCGGCGTCGAGCAAACCTCTCGCCCGTGCCATGTCACCGAGGTGACGGGCGACGGCCGCTTGGCCGAGCATGGCATCGGCCGAGAGCCACGGGTTGTAACAGCACCCGATCGCCTCTTGGTAGAGATGGTCGGCGGTGGCGGCGTCACCTTGTCTGGCCCGCAAACCGGCCAGAGAAACGAGGCAAAAGGGCAGGTAGGGGTGCTGCCCGGAAGCCCGGCACCGTTCCAACAGCGCTTCGTACGCTGCTGACGCGCCCTCGAGCTCACCCTTGGCCGCGGCAACTCCGGCGAGAGCGTTCAGTGCGTTGACGACCAGCAACACTTCACCTGCTGCGTCGAAGCGCTCAATGCTCGAACGGGCCGCCGCCTCGGCCTCGTCGAGACGCCCCAACGACGCCATATTCCAGCTGACCAACATGTCGTGCGTAGCGAGCAGCCACCCGTGCTCATGAGGCCCGAGGAGCATCTGCGTCTCCATCGTGTCGTCTGTAGCGAGCAGCCACCGTTGGTCATCAGGGCCCAGCAGCACCTGTGCTTCCGCCAAAGCCGCCAGCGAGCGGCTGAACTGGTGGGCGCGTACCAGTACCGACGCTCCAAGCAGGAGCGCCTCGGCCAGGCGAACAGGGTCGCCGCCCGGCCTCAAGACGGCGATCGCCTCTTCGCATTCGACGACGGCCGCCGCCGGGCTGAACGACATCCCGACGCAGTAGCCGTGCCAGACGAGGGCGGTGGCGTGCAGCTCAGCACGGCGTTCCCCTTCGGCGCCCAGTGCACAAGCGAGCCAACGGGCCCCCTCGGCAAAATCGCTGTTGACGAACCACAACCAGGCCATTCCCGAGACCATGGACAGCGCGGCATCGATGTCCCCGGCGCTCAAGTGCCAATCGAGCGCAGTTTTCAGGTTGCCCAGCTCTGGGGTCAGGCGTTGGCTCCACTCGGCCGCTCTGGCACCTCGCAGGCGTTCGTTGGCGTTCTCGGCGAAGTGGCGGTAGTAGGCGGCGTGCCTGGTGCGGACCGTGCCGGCCTCGTCGGAGCCGTCGAGGCGGGTGGTGCCGTACTCCCACAACGTCTGCAGCTGAGTGAACCGAGCCTCGCCGGGTGCCGGGGCCGTGACGAGGGACTTGTCCACCAGCCGACTTATGACGTCGAGGACGTCAGTGCTCGGGAGCTCGTCGTCGACGCAGACGGCCTCGACGGCTTCGAGCTCGCAGCCGCCAACGAAGACCGACAGCCGAGCGAACAGGCGCCGCTCGTCTTCGAAGAGGAGGTCGTAGCTCCAGTCCACGACGGCACGCAGCGTCTGTTGGCGGGGCAACGCGGTGCGGGCGCCGCGGGTGAGCAGCGCGAAGCGGTCGCCGAGCCGTTCGGCCAGCGCGGACAGGGGGAGGGCTCGAAGGCGGGCGGCGGCAAGCTCGATCGCCAGGGGCAGGCCGTCGAGCCGTCGGCAGATGCCGTCGATGATCGCTTTGGCCGGGCCGTCGCCTTCGAACCCTGGCTGGACCGCACGAGCACGGTCCACGAAGAGCTCGATGGCAGCTGGAACCGCCAGCCCGGCTACGGGTATGAGGATCTCGCCGGGGACACCGAGCGGTTCGCGGCTGGTGGCCACGAGGCGAAGACCGGGTACCTTCCCGACCAGGGTGTGGGCGAGGCTCGCAGCCTCGTCGATGACGTGTTCGCAGTTGTCTAGGACGACCACGAGCGAGCGGCCGGCGAGGTGGCGGGCGATGAGGTCGACCGTCGGTCCCGGGGGCTGGGCGTCACCCAGGGCAGGCCGTACCGCTCCCAACGTGCCGGCCGCAGCCGGGGCGACCCCTTCGGGATCGGTGACGCCAGCCAGTTCGATCAGCCAGATGCCGCCCGGGTGCTGGTCGCGCAAGCGGGCCGCGGCCTCGACCGCCAGACGGGTCTTGCCCACTCCACCGGGCCCGGTCAGTGTGACCAAGCGGCTGGAGGCAATTGCCTCGCCCACCTCTCCCAGTTCGGCGTCACGCCCGACGAAACTGCTCAGTGGTTCGGGTAGGTTGCCTGGGACCGACGGTGGCGGCGGCGCACGGGACGCGGGCGGCTGCTCGGCGAGAAGGGACGGGTCGTGGTCAAGGACGCGGGTTTCCAACTCGCGCAGGCCCGAGCCAGGGTCGACCCCGAGCTCGTCGACCAGGCGGTCACGGATCTCGGTGTAGGCCCGCAACGCTTCGGCCTGGCGTCCCGCTCGGTAGAGCGCCAGCATGAGCAGCTCCCACAGGCGCTCGCGTAGCGGATGGTCCCGGCACAGCGCTTCTAGCTCGCCCACCAGCTCGTTGTGACAGCCAAGCTCCAGGTCCGCTTCGACTCGGTACTCGGCTGCCACCAGGGCCAACTCGTTTAGATGGGCCCGCTCGGCGTCGGCGAAGCCGGCATATGCGAACTCGGACAGCGGCTCGCCGCGCCGCAACCGGAGGGCGTCACCGAGAACGGCGGACGCCCGGGCTAACTCGCCATCAGTGCTCAGGCGGCGCCCTTCGCCCACCAGGGCCTCGAACCGGGCTGCGTCCAGGTCAGCGGCACTGATATCGAGCGCGTAGCCGGCTTCGGAGGTGACGATGGCGGAGGCTCCGAGAGTTCGGCGCAGCTGGGCGATCTGGGCCTGCAAGGCGTTGGCGGGTTTCGCCGTCCGCCCGTCACCCCACAGCTGGTCGATCAGACGATCGGCGCTGACTGGGTTCCCTCGGCTGAGAGCCAGGAGAGCCAGGAGAGCCCGCTGCTTGGCGCCATGAACAGGTGTCGCCACACCCCCTCGGACCACCTCGAGCTCGCCGAAGAGGTTCACTTCCACTCTCCCACGGTACGACCGATGACTGGGGCGGCGTGATTGAGCTGACCTCAAGCACCGAGCGCAGGCTGCCTCCAGGGACGTTGCCCTTGCACTTGCAGGCCAATGTCAGGCACGCCATGGTACGCAAGGCCGTCGGCCGCTCCTGCTGGTGGCGTGTGCAGGGCAAGCGCGACCAAAGTTCTCACTCTC
>JBKQUU010000194.1:0-8107 GCA_052325485.1 Acidimicrobiales bacterium
TGCTTCGGTTACATATAACCCACGGCAGCTCAAGCGGGGGAAGCCGAGGGAAAAAGGCAACTATAAAGAGGGAGACTGGTGGCGGTTCACGTCGTAGACAGGACTAAAGATAACGTGTCACCCACGCAACCAAACACCCCGACAAATCCAGTTACGTCGATGACACCCTAAAAAGGGCTCCAGGTAAAGAACAATATGTGCTTACCGCGCCTCGTCGACGGTCACCTGGGGCCCCAGCTGGGGTGGGGTTCGCGTCGGAGGAGGGACGCGCTCGATCTGCTACCAAGAACCGGTGGCTGAGCCCGTAGCTGCACCCGCGTGTGCGGGACTGGCGACGTGCACAATCTGCGACTGGAGACTCAAGGAGTGAGCTGCGTCTGAGATGAAACCCGAATGAGCATCGTGGGTAGTGGTCCGAGGTACTGTCAAGGTCGGGTCCTGATTTAGTCTCGGAGGGGCGAAGAGGTCCTTGTCTGGTCGGTCGCGGTCGTCGCCACGTAGGAAGAGCCTTGGGACAGCTCGAAGGGCCACGTCTGGTTCGTTACCGTCATCGCCGCGTCGGCAACGCCCCGGGAGACCACGTCCCTTTGCAGCGCGTTCCCGCAGGCTGTCGCGACCAGTGGTGGTCTCGGGTTTGGCGCTGGCGAGCGCTCTCATCGCCGTCGGCGGATGGGCGATCAGCACTTCCATGTCTGCCGGCACGCCCGGTGTTGCCGTGCATAACTGCCTGAAGGACCTGGCCTGCTACACCCCGCAGCAGTTCCGGGTGGCCTACGGTGTTCAGCCGCTTCTTGATCGCGGGGTCAACGGCCGTGGTGAAACCGTGGTGCTGCTGGAGCAGGAAGTCACGACGGGTGCGGCCCCGCCGAAAGTAACTGATATCCGCCAAGACCTGGCCCGGTTTGACGACCTGTTCGGCCTCCCTGTGGCGCAGTTGCAAGTGGTGAACAGCCTCGCCCGGTCGCCGTCGCCCTGGCTGGCCGATGAAGAGGAGGTGGAGGACACCGAGATCGTGCACGCGGTGGCCCCGGAGGCGGACATCCGCGAGATCCTCGTCAGCGACTCGGACGCCGCGAGCCCGGCGGCCACGGTGAAGTACGGGTCGGCCGCACTGCGGCTTGGCGCAACCCAGGGTGCGGTGATCTCCGTGAGCTCTGGTAAGGGCGAGTCCTGTTTCACACCGGCCGAGATCAAAGAGCAGAACGCGACGCTGCAGGCGGCCCGCGACCGCCACGTGACGGTCGTGGTCTCGTCTGGGGATTCGGGAGTGGTCAGTAGCCCGTGCCCGGGGGCGGCGGCCGGATCGGCTCCCGTTGCCGGGGTGAACCTGCTGGCCTCCGACCCGCTCGCGCTTGCCGCGGGCGGTACCAGCCTGCAGGCCAGTCACACCACCGGGGCCTACATCAGCGAGACCGCTTGGAATACCCCACCCCACCCGCCAGCCAGACCCGGCTCGGACGCCTCGGGCGGCGGCTTCAGCAAAGTGTTCCCCCGGCCCGCTTACCAGGACGGCGTTGCTGGCATCGGAGCCTTCCGCGGCGTGCCTGACGTGGCCGCCGACGCTGCGGCCAACACCGGGATGACGTTGGCCACCACCGACGGCGGCCAGAACTACGTCCTCGTGAGCGCTAACGGGACCAGCGCTTCCGCGCCCTTCTGGGCCGCGGTGGTCGCGCTCGCGGACCAGTACGCGGGTCGCCATCTGGGTTTCGTCGACCCCGCCATCTACCGGATCGGCCGCAGTTCTCTATACCGTCGGGCATTCCACGAGGTCACGACTGGCACCAACTCGGTTGTGTTCCCCGGCGAGAGCTTTACTGGGTACCAGGCAGGGCCGGGGTGGAACCCGGTCACCGGCTGGGGCAGCCCCGACGCGCAGGTGCTCGTCCCATTGCTGGCGCGGTACGACAGTTCCTGAGCCGATCGAGGCCGTCGCCAGTCCATTGTCCTGCAACAAAGTGGGCGGAAGGTTCCGTCAGGGCAGGGCCGAGACAGATTGTGGCTACAAACTGCCTTTCAGGTGATCCTGGAGCCTTCAGCCTGTGGTCGAGGATGCGCTCGCCAGTGCTTTTACGACAGGGACGATAGGCCCGTCAAAATGCCCAGCCCTGCAACTGCCCGGCGCGGCTGGTGGCGCCGAGGCCAGCCGGTATGTGGAGCTTGAGTGCGCAATGGCGAGATAAAACCTCCGGGATATCGGGCGCTCGTTCTGTACTGGTGTTGTAACGGGATTTGCACTGGAGGAGCGCAAAGGGCCGTCGCTATGGCCCGCCACCACGTCGCCGCGGGTCAAATCATGAGCGCTAATAAGAGATATTCGGCTCCGGCGCCACTGTCCTCGTCGGTGAGCCCTCTCTACGTCCGCTTATGTCTTCGAGCCGAGCGAGGTATGCCCATTCGTGACGCGGCGCCGTCGAGGACAGCTTGTAGGCCGCTCTCGAACTGGCGGGCCAGGGTGCCCTCGTCCAAGGCTGGGCCCGGGGAGACCTCGGTGCCATCGCCTTTGACGGCCCCGGCGAACAGCGCGGCGATGTGCGGGAAGGCGCCGCTTTGCACCTGGGCGGTGCCGAGCTCGATGATCGCTTTCACCATCTCGGGGTTGGCCTCGGCGATCGCTGCCCTCTTTTTTGCCTCAGTGGTGTGCAGCACGTTGCCGAACACGTAATCATCGACCAGGGCCAACAGCTCGAACTTGGCCGACGGCTCGAGGCCGGTACCCGCCACGGCAGCCAGCGACTGTTCGAAGTGGCGCATGGCGTTGGGACCGAACTGGGACTCTTGCAACGCGACCAGCGCCCAGGGGTGGCGGAGCATCGCGGCCCGGGTGCGGCGCGCTACTGCGCCGAGCGCCTCTCTCCAACCCGGTGGCATCTCGCCCTCGGGGACCAGCGCTTCAGCCATCAAGGCATCGTCCATCAGCGCCACTAGTTCGTCCTTGGTGGCGACGTAGTGGTACAGGCTCATCGTGCCGGCGCCCAGTTCGGCGGCGAGGCGGCGCATGGACACGGCCTCGAAGCCCTCGGCGTCTGCGATCTCGAGCGCCAGCCGCGCGATCTGGTCACGGCTGAAGCGCGGCCGGCGCGACCCCGGTTCGGGGCGGGCCCAGATCGGCAACCCGAGGTCGCCCCTTGCCATGCGTACAGCGTACTGCTAAAGTTATGGCATACACCGTACGTCAATTATGTACGTTGTACTAGTTATTGGAGGACGGCATCGTGGGACCTGCGGCGGCGGCACTGCAACGTGAGGGCATCTTGGCCTCGGGCCTGACCAAGGCTTACAGCCCCACGACGGGGCTGTTCGGCGTCGACCTGGCCGTCCGGCCGGGGACGGTGACCGCCCTGCTCGGGCCTAACGGGGCCGGCAAGACCACGGCCGTGCGTATCCTGACCACGCTGCTGAAACCGGACGCCGGCGAGGTCGTCATCGCCGGCCACGACGCGTTGCGGGAACCTCAAAAGGTCCGGGCCGTCATCGGCATCGCTGGCCAGGCCGTCTCGGTGGACAACAGGATGACAGGCCTCGAGAACCTCACCATGTTCGGCCGCCTTTGCCGGCTCTCCAAAAAGGGCTCGTGGTCGCGGGCTCTGTCGCTGCTCGAGCAGTTCGGGCTGGCCCAGGCGGCGAAACAACCGGTGAAGTCGTACTCGGGAGGGATGCGGCGCAAGCTCGACCTGGCCGCCAGCCTCATTGTCGCGCCGCCAGTCCTGTTCCTCGACGAGCCGACGTCAGGCCTCGACCCGGCCAGTAGGGCCGCACTGTGGGGCACGATCAGCGAGCTGGCCCAGGGCGGCTCCACAGTCCTGCTCACTACCCAGTACCTCGAGGAAGCCGACCGCTTGGCGGACGACATTGTGCTGGTCGACGAGGGCCGGGTGGTGGCGACCGGGGCGCCCCAGGACTTAAAGGCCCGCATCGGTGGTGCTCGGCTAAAGCTGACGACCGCCACAGAGCCCGACTTTGCCCGGCTCTGCACCGCCTTGGCCGACCTCGTCATAGTCACTGACAAAACCCGCAGGACGGTCATCGTGGTGTTGGCGGGCCCGGGCCGGACTGGCCTGCGGGACCTGGCCGAGGCCCTCCAGCGAGCCAGCGGGGCCGAGGTGGGGGTCGAGGCCTTCAGCCTGCACCAGGCGAGCTTGGACGACGTGTTCTTTCAGCTGACCGGGCGCTCCAAGGCGAGCCCTGGCATAAAGGAGCCCGACTGATGGCCCTATCACAGGCACCCCTGTTGAGCGAACAACGCTCGGAGGCCTACTGGTTCGCCAGCAACAACTGGGAGCTGGTGAAGCGGAGCCTGCGCCACATCCGGCGGGACCCCGACCAGCTCGTCTCGGTAACGGTCCAGCCCGTGATCCTGGTAATTGCGTTCCGCTACTTCTTCGGCGGGGCGGTCCGCACCGGCGGTAGCGAGAGCTACATCAATTTCCTGATGGCGGGCATCTTCATAGAAACGGCCGCCATCTCGTCCACCACCACGGCCACCAGTGTCGCCGCTGACATGGCCCAGGGGGTCGTCGATCGTTTCCGGGTAGTGCCGATGGCGAGGTCGGCCGTGCTCGCCGGCCACACGGTGGCCGGCGTGGCCCGCGCAACGATCGGGATGGTGGTGATGGTCGGTGTCGGCCTCGCCGTCGGCTTCCGGCCGTCGGCAGGTGTTGGCGCCTGGGCGCTCGCCATAGGCGTCACTCTGCTGGTGACGTTCTCGCTGTCCTGGGTGGCGGCGGTCCTCGGGTTGCTGGCCCGCAGCGTCGAGGCGGTACAGCAGGTCGCCATGGTGCTCATCATCCCGATCTTCGCCAGCAGCGCCTTCGTCCCGACCAGCACGATGCCGGGCTGGGTGCAGGTTGTGGCGGTCAACCAGCCCATGACCCAGGCAATAGACGCCGTACGTGCTGAGCTCCTCGGCCTGCCTGTCGGTGACCACCTTGGGCTCGCATTGGCCTGGTTCGGCGCCATCTTGGTTGGCGCCTTCGGGGCCGCAGGCTACTTGTTCAGCAGGAGGGCGAACGTTTGAGCGTCAGATCTCACAAGTGTCTGCCCGTCCATATGCGACCGCGCCAGAATCGGTGGGTCTGTATTTACTGACGCAGATTGCGAGGTTTCTGGCACAATAGCGCGGAATCGGCGATCACGGAAAACCAAGTCGGTAACACAGCTTTTGCTCGATGCGGGCACACAATGTCAGCCTCGCTCTGAATAATATGTATGTTTGGATCTGCATCGTGGAGCCGGTGGCACTGGGTCCAGCGGAAGCGCCCGTAGCCGTCTGAGGTATGGGCCGATTCTCTTTGAACATGAAGGGCAGTGTCGGTAACGCATATTTAGGGCTTCGGGCGTCGGCGTCCGTTCAGCCCGAGGCCGCCGCAAGCCGTGGTGTTCGGGAGTTCCCCGGGTCGCGCCGGTACTGCCGTCCCAGCCCTTGCGACCGGGTCGCGCGGGTACGTCGGCCCTCAGACGCTCATGCGGCGCATGGTGGCCAACCCGGAGGCGACCAGGACAGCCACCAAGACGGCCAGGAGACCCGTCAGGCCCACTGCGCTGAGGGCCGTGAAGAAATGGCCGATGTCATGCCAGGCGTTGGCCCAGGTAGCGAGGAGCGCCCCGGCAAGGAGCACGGTGACCTGGCCAGCGATGAAGCCCACCAGGCCGACCAGGGCCCAGCGTCGGTAGACGAGCCCGAACCACATGCCATAGACGAACAGAAGTGCCAGGGCCACGAACGACGTCAGCCAGGTGAGGTACCACGGCCCTTGGAGGATGTACGGCACCCGGAAGAAGCCCATTTTCATACCCCAGCCGCCGGTGGCCCGCTCGACGACCTGCAGGACCGTAAGGGCCAAGCCGTAGACGGCAGCCAGGGTTAGGGCTAGGCCGACCGTCCCGAGGTAGTAGGAGCGGCGGCTCAGGCCGAGGGCGAGCCCGAATGGCACTGACCTGGCGACGCTTTGCAGTCCGAGCACAAAGAGCAGGACGAAGATCGCGGCCAGGCCGCCGACGTAGCGGTGCGAGCTGTGCCCTGCTGGGGTGAGGGCCAAGATGGCCACGTCCACAGCGAAGGCGAACCCCAGCACGGCCCCTGGCAACGCCATGTAGTTGAGCCGTTGCACCAGGTGGTAGCGACAAACATTGACCAAGGTGCTCATGCGCTCGTACCCTCCTTCAGGTCTTCGGTAGCCCCGCCGGCGGCGTGGACCATTACTTGTTGCAGTGACAGGGGTTCCAGGCTGAGGTTCAGTTCCCGCGCCCGCGCCCAGTCCCTGTCGTCGAGCGCGCCGCCGACGACCACCGACTCCCGCGAGGCCACTCGTCGGCGGTCCCAGGTGCGGCGGCCGACGACGAACTCTTCCACCCCGGCCGCCTGGCCGCTCACGGTCGTCGCGCTCCCGCGGACATCGTCGGCGTCGGCGTCGAGCACGACCCGACCGTGGTCGAGGATCACCACCCGCTCCAACAGGTCGGCGACCTCATCGATGAGGTGGGTCGACAGCACCACCGTCCGGGGGTGCTCGGCGTAGTCGGCAAGTAGGCGGTCGTAAAAGAGCCGGCGGGACACCGCGTCCAAGCCGGCGTAGGGCTCGTCGAACAATGTCACCTCGGCCCGTGCCGCCAGGCCGACCACGATGCCCAGGGCCGAACGCATCCCCCGGGACAGCTTCTTGACGGCCCGGTCAGCCGGGAGCTCGAACTCGCTGAGCAGAGCCTCGGCCAGCATCCTGTCCCAGTTGGGATAGAACCACGACGCCACCCGAAGCACCTGGCGGACCTTGATGTCGGGGAACACCTGGTCCTCGCGCACCAGCGCCATGCGGCGCAGGACGGCATCGTTTTCGACCGGGCTGGAGCCGAGCACTTGGACGGTGCCGGCCGAGGCGAGCTCTTGGGCGGCGATGATGCGCATCAGGGTGGTTTTGCCGGCGCCGTTGCGGCCCAGCAGCCCGGTGATGGAGGGACCGTCGAAATCGAGGGTGACCTCGTCGAGGGCGAGCTGGCCACGGTAACGGCGAGTAAGGCTGGTTGTCGAGACGGTCGGCGTCATACCTTCATACCTTCCTGTGCATCGCTGGATTGTCGGACCATCGCTACCAACGCATCAGCCTCGATCCCGAGCCGGCCGGCCTCAGCGACCATCGGGTCGACATAGCGCTCGACGAAGCGCTTGCGGCGGGCGTCACGCAGACGGTCACGGGCTCCGGCGGACACGAACATGCCGATGCCCCGCCGTTTCTCCACTAGACCGTCGTCGGTGAGCACGTTGATCCCCTTTGCCGCGGTGGCTGGGTTGATCCGGTAGTAGGCGGCTAGCTCGTTGGTCGACGGCACCTGTTCGCCCTCGGCGAGCGCACCCACGGCGATCTCTTCGGCCAGGCGCTCGGCGACCTGGGAGAAGATCGGTGCACCGTCATCGAGCATGGGCTGCTCCCGGAGCGCTGCCCGCCTTGGCTGTTCGTGGGTTCATTACTGGACTAATCTACCAGTAAGGCAAGACGGCGTCAAGGGCGGCGTGACCGAAAGTTGACGCGTCCGGGCTCACGACCTCGGACGCGCTGGGCCGCTTCTCCGCTTCAGGGAACGAGTCGCCCACGGAAAGCCCAAGCCCCGTCAGCCACATCTACGACAGGGAAATCATCGGCTCCAGATATCCGTGACGGTTCCGGGCGTTTCCGTACACCCGTTCCGATTGATTCCGTACACCGGTTCCGCCGGGAATTCCGTACACCGTTTCCTGGGGTTTCCGTACACCTGGCAGATCGGGTGCCGTAGCGCTGGCTTGAGCTGATCGGAGGGCACCAGCACCCTGTCTCGGACAGTCCACCACGACTCCCGAGGAGGTGCCGGTGCCCCGGCCCCACCGTGAACGCCGGGCTCAGCTGGCCCTTGCCGGACGACCTGGACGACGACGCCCTGGAGGCCAAGCTGTTCGCCCCGCCCGGGCCGCGACCAGGGGCCCGGGCGGTGCCGGACTGGGCCAAGGACCAAGCGCTACCGTCTCAACGGAGGCGGGAACCGCCACGCCAATGTCGGCCTGTGGCGCATCGTGATCACCCGCATGTCCTCAGACCCCCGTACCCAGGCCTACGTCGCCCGGCCCACCGAGGAGGGCCTC
>JBKQUU010000195.1:0-4475 GCA_052325485.1 Acidimicrobiales bacterium
CAGGACCTCCGCCTCGAAGGTCGTGTCGGTTACGTCTATCGCTACTGTCATCTTTCCTCCAGCGTTGACGCCAATTGCTCGCTCGGTCAGCCAGCCTGGTAGGTATAGCGTCCCAAGCTAACGTGACATTCCCAAAGTTCGCTCTTCGGAGAGCACGATGACTCTCGCTTCGATCACCAACTGGCCCCAACTCGATCACCCGGCACTGGTCCTGGGCCTCGAGGGCTGGGTCGACGCCGGGTATGCGGGGGGCACCGCCATCACCGCCCTATTGGAGTCGACCCCCCATGAGGTGGTGGCCACCTTCGACGCCGACGCCCTGCTCGACCACCGGTCCCGGCGTCCCACCCTGCGTATATCTCACGGCATTCACGGCCCCCTGACCTGGCCCGAGCTACGCCTGCTTTCCGCCACCGAGACCGGTGGTCGCAGCCTGTTGGTCCTAGCCGGCCCCGAGCCCGACCTGCGCTGGCACGAATGGAGCGCCGAGGTGGTGGCCCTGGGCCTACGCCTGGGCGTCGAGCTCGTGATCGGTCTGGGCGCCTTCCCCGCCCCCGTGCCCCACACGCGCGGCGTGAGGTTGGCCGCCACCGCCAACAGCGAGGAACTGGCGGGCAAGGTGGGCTTCCTGCCCGCGGCCATGGACGTGCCGGCTGGGGCTCAGGCCGTGCTGGAGGTGGCGTTCGGCGAGGCCGGCATACCCTCGGTGGGCGTCTGGGCCCGCGTGCCCCACTACGCCGCCGGCACCCCGTACCCCGAGGCGGCGGCCGCCCTGCTGGACGAGCTGGCCTCGTTGACAGGCGTGACGATCAACACCGAGGCACTGCACCAAGCCGGCCGGCGGGCGCGCGACCAGATCCAGGCCCTCATCGAGGCCAGCGAGGAACACTCAGCCATGGTCCGCCAACTGGAGGAGCAGCACGACGCCGAGGTGGGCATGTCGGCCACCGGGTTCACCCGCCTGCCTACGGGCGACGAGCTGGCGGCGGAGCTGGAGCGGTTCCTGCGGGGCGAAGGCCGCTGAACGACGGTGCCGCTGAACGACGGTGCCGCTGAACGACGGTGCGGCTATATGACGATGTTGACGAGCTGGGGCGGGCGGGCGATGACCCGGGCCGGTGGGCGGCCGCCAAGCTGAGCCACCACTTTGGGGGAGGCCAGGGCGACGGCGACCACCTCCTCGTCGGTGGCCGAGACCGGCACCTCGACCCGGTCCCTCAGCTTCCCGTTCACCTGCACCACCAGGGTCGCCATCTCTTCGGCGAGCAGGGCCGGGTCGGCCTCGGGCCAGGGCTGGGCGTGGACGCGCCCCCCCGGGCCCTGGCGGCGCTCCCACAGCTCGGCGGTCACGTGCGGCGCCATCGGGGCCAGGAGCAGCAACAGCGTGTCGACCGAGTGCTCTAGGACGTCCCGGCGGGCCCCGGCGGCGGACTGGACGTAGCGGTACAGGACGTTGGTGTGCTCGCGCAGGGCGGCCACGGCGGTGTTGTAGGACCAGCGCTCGAAGTCCCTGGTCACCCGGTCGATGAGCTTGTGCGTGGCCTTGGTCACCTCGGCGTCGGCCGCCACCGCCTCCCGCTGTACGCCGGCGGCGCCCTCGGCTTCGCCCGTGGCCAGGCGCCAGACGCGGTCGAGGAAGTGCCGGCACCCCTCTATGACCTCGTCGGTCTGGTCGGTCCAGTCGAAGTCGTCGGCCGGAGGCCCGACGAAGAGGTGGAACAGGCGCAGCGAATCGGCCCCCACGGTGTCGAAGTACTTCTCGGGCGAGATGAGGTTGCCCTTGGACTTCGACATCTTGGTCCCGTCCATGCGGATCATACCCTGGGTGAACAGGCGCTTGAACGGCTCCCTCAGCGCTCTGGTCGACAGCCCCAGGTCGCCCAGGGCGCGCGTGTAAAAGCGGGCGTAGAGCAGGTGCAGGATGGCGTGCTCGATGCCGCCGATGTACTGGCCCACCGGCATCCAGCGCTGGGCGGCGGCCATGTCGACCGGTTCGTCCTCGTCCCAGGGGTCGCAAAAGCGTAGGAAGTACCAGGACGAATCGACGAACGTGTCCATGGTGTCGGTCTCGCGCTCGGCCTTGCCGCCGCAGCGCGGGCAGGTGGTCCACAGGAAGTCCGGGTCCAAGCGCAGCGGCGACTGGCCCGTGGGCAGGAACTCGACGTCGTCGGGCAGCAGTACCGGGAGCTGGTCGGCGGGCAGCGGCACGATGCCGTCTACGGGGCAGTACACGACGGGGATCGGGCAGCCCCAGTAGCGCTGGCGCGATACCAGCCAGTCCCGCAGGCGGTACTGGACGGTGCGTTTGCCGATGCCCGTCTCCTCCAGCCAGGCCGTCGCCCTGGCCTTGGCTTCGGCGGTGTCGACGATGCCGTTCAGCCACTCGCTGTTTATCCGGGGCCCGTCCCCCGTGTAGGCCTCGCCCCCCCAGCCCGGCGGCGGCTCCACCGTCCTCAATATGGGCAAGCCATAGGCGGTGGCGAAGTCCCAGTCGCGCTGGTCCTCGGCGGGCACGGCCATGATGGCGCCCGTGCCGTAGCCCATGAGGACATAGTCGGCCAGGTATATGGGGACTTCTTCGTTGTTGAAGGGGTTGACGGCGTAGGCGCCCGTAAAGATGCCCCGCTTGTCCAGGGACGCCTCGGACGACTGGCGTTCGAACTCCGGCTCCTGGCGCACGCGCTCGACGAAGGCGGCCACGGCCTCCCGCCGGTCCGGGGCCACGATCGAGCTGACCAGGGGGTGCTCGGGCGCCAGGACCACGAAGGTCATGCCGAAGCCGGTGTCCGGGCGGGTGGTGAACACCTCGATGTGCTCGGTCGTGCCGGCCACGGCCATGTCGAACTGGGCGCCCTCGGACCGGCCGATCCAGTTGCGCTGCATGGTCTTGACCCGCTCGGGCCACTCCAGGCCCTCCAGGTCGTCCAACAGTTCGTCGGCGTAGGAGGTGATGCGGAAGAACCACTGTTCGAGGTCCCTTTTGACCACGAGGTCGCCGCTGCGCTCGCACGTCCCGTCCGCCCGCACCTGCTCGTTGGCCAGCACGGTGGCGCACCCCGGGCACCAGTTGACGGGCGCCTTCTTGCGGTAGGCCAGCCCCGCCTCGAGGAACCGCAGGAAGATGACCTGGTTGAACTTCATGTAGATGGGGTCGTGGCTGCGTACCACCCGGCGCCAGTCGTAGCCGGCCCCGAGGCGGCGCAGCGAGCTCTGCAGCTCGGCGATGCGGGCGTCGGTGAACGGGCGGGGATGGGTGCCGGTCTTGATGGCGGCGTTCTCGGCCGGCAGGCCGAAGCTGTCGAAACCGATCGGGCTCAGCACCGAGCAGCCCTGCATGGTGCGCCAGCGGACGTTCAGGTCGCCGAAGGTGTAGTTGCGCACGTGGCCCTGATGGGCGGCCCCGCTCGGGTAGGGGTACATGCACAACACGTAGAAGGGGGGGCGGGGGTCGTCGTTGGCCACTTCGTAGGCGTGTTCCTCGGCCCACCGGGACTGCCAGCGGCTCTCGATCTCCGGTGCGTCGTAGGCGTAGATCATGGCTCCCCAGGGTACGCGAAACGGCGCTGGCCCCTGGCTCCGGGCCGTAGCTGCTGTACCTTGCCTGTTGTGGCAGGAGCGGCTTCAACCCTGACGGTCGGCCTCGGCCAGCAACGTTACGAGGTCGGCGAAGGCCAGGAACTGACATTTGGACGCTCGGCGCGGACCACGCTGTGCCTGGACCCCGCCGACCTCGGCATCTCCCGGGTGGCCGGCTCCCTCGAAGCCGACGCCGGGGTCTGGTGGCTGGTCAACAAGAGCACGGTCCGCCCCCTTGAGGTCGTCGACGACGTCGGCATCCGCACCGTCCTGCCCCCCGGGAGGCGCCTGGCCGTCACCGCCCCCATCACCGTGATCGTCGAGGGGGCCATGCGCCGCCACGCCCTCACCGTCGACCTGCCCGAGGAGGCCCTGGACAGCTCCGGTGGCCCCTTCTCGGGCCCTCTGGCCGAAGGCAACCCCACCCGCGCCGCCTCCGAGGTGTCCATCACGCCGGCGGACAAGTTGGCCCTGGTGGCCCTGTTCTCGGGTTACCTGGAGCCTTTCCCCCGCTATGACCCTCATCCCAAGAGCTACGCCGACGCCGCCTCCCGCCTCGACTGGCCCCGCACCACGCTCGTCAAAAGGGTCGAGTACATGCGCACCCGCCTGACCAACGCCGGGGTGCCCAACCTCCTGGGCGAGAACGCCCTTCAGCACCTGGCCGAATGGGCCCTGGCCACGGCCCTGATCAGCCGCGCCGACCTCGCCCTCCTGCCCCCCCGCTAGGCCTTCTTCGCCCGTACGGCCCGGGGCGGGGGCCGCCGGCCGTCCGTCGGACGGCCGCTGACAGCGACTCTGCTAGTCTCAAAAGTCACCTTCGGGGGCGTAGCTCAGTTGGTAGAGCGCTTGCATGGCATGCAAGAGGTAGCCGGTTCGATCCCGGTCGCCTCCACCGG
>JBKQUU010000196.1:0-5669 GCA_052325485.1 Acidimicrobiales bacterium
GCCACCGCCGTCCAAGCCAGCTCCTGGGCCACCATGAGCGCCCAGCAGCGCCAGGCGTTCGACCCGACCAGCACCTCGTTGACCGGGCTGTGGGTGGCGGTCGTCGTACTGGGTGCCCTGGGCGTGCGGTCCGTGGCCGCCGAGTACTCGACCGGGATGATCCGGGCCACCTTCACGGCCATGCCCGCCCGTCGGCTAGTGCTGGCGGCCAAGGCCGCCACGGCGGCCGCCTTTGTCTTCCCCCTCGCCCTGGGCTGCGATGTCGTCAGCTTCGAGCTCGGCCAGCGCATCCTCGCCGCCAAGCACGTCGGGGTCGCCCTCAGCCATCCCGGTACCCTTCAGGCCCTTATCTTCGGGGCCGTGGCCGCCAGTCTGGTCACCATCGTCGGGGTCGGGCTCGCCGGCGTCATCCGCCACACCGCCGGGGCCGTCACCGCGCTGGCCATGCTCATCCTCGGAGGCGCCATCCTCGGCCAGATGGTCCCGGCCGGCCTGCGCCAGTACATACCCGGCATCGCCGTCCAGGCCGCCGTAACGGTCCATCGCTCGGCCGGGTTGCTCCGGCCCGGCGCGGCGGTCCTGGTCCTGTGCGCCTATGCCGCCATCGCCCTCGGGGCGGCAGCAGTACGCATGGCCCACCGCGACGCCTAGAGCCGGTGCCGGTCCCGGCCGCCACGGATTGTTCGGCACCGAAATTCGATAACCCACACCCACTGCGCACCGCAGCCAAGAAGGGAACCCACAAATGAAACAGAACCTTACGAGGCTTCTAAGACGAGGGTTGGCCTCGGCCACCGCTGTACCGCTGACCTTTGTCGGCCTCATTGCGCCCAGCAGTGCCTCGGCCACGTCAAGCCCGGTCGATCACCCGAGACGGTGACGCCTCGTATCCCAGTACCCCACAGCACTCGTGGTCCTTCAGCTAAGTCCAGCCTCGAGATGTCGTTCAGCAATTCCGTCACTCGAAATTTGTACCCCTACACGACAACAGACAAGAAAAGTATTCATGACAAATGTGTTGGCCGAGCCCGCCACTTACCTGGCTCGTCCCGAAGGACGTGTCGGTTACGACGTCTCCGGCAACGGCCCCCTCGTCGTTCTCGTGCCAGGGATGGGTGACATACGAAGAACCTATCGGTTCCTCGCCCCTGGGTTGAGCGAGGCCGGGTACCGGGTAGCGACCACTGACCTTCGAGGCCACGGCGACAGCGATGGCAGCTTCAGTTCCTACGGCGATGTTGAGACCGCTGACGACATAGTTGCTCTCGTTGATGAGCTCGGCGGTCCGGCCTTGCTCGTCGGCAACTCCATGGGCGCCGGCTCCGCGGTGCTGGTGGCGGCAAGGCGGCCGGACCTTGTCAGGGGTCTGGTGCTCGTCGGCCCGTTCGTCCGCGACCCCAAGACAAGCGTGGCCCAACGGGTGCTACTTCGAGCGGCCATGGCCAAGCCGTGGGCCGCGATGGCGTGGAAAGGTTACCTGCCCAAGTTGTACGCCGGCCGGAAGCCCGCCGATTTCGACGCATACCGCGCTGAGGTGATCAGGAACCTCCGCAGACCAGGGTATGCAAAGGCGTTCTCGCTCACCACCCGCACCGCCCATAAGGCAGCGGCCGCGTGCCTGGCCGGGGTAAAGGCGCCCGCGTTGGTCGTGATGGGCGAGCAAGACCCCGACTTCGCCGATCCGAGGGGCGAAGCCGAGTGGATCGGGGAGGTATTGCACGCCGAGGTCGTCATGGTGCCAGAGGCTGGGCATTACCCCCAGTCGCAGAGGCCCGACGTTACGACCGGCGCCGTGTTGCGGTTCTTGAACGGGCTTAGTAGCGATGTAACAGCGCGACCACCGAAGCGTTGCGGTTTAGCTCCTCTGACGGCGCGGTGGTCGGGGTACCACGGCGATGGCTTCGTCTTGAGGGGTTGACGCTCCTGCTCGGCTCTCTTGTCGCTTACTCGACCACTCGCCAGGCTTGGTGGCTGGTCCCGGTCACCCTGCTCTCGCCCGATCTGCTCATGGTGGGCTACCTCGCAGGCACCCGGTTCGGCGCGAGCATGTACAACCTCGCCCACACCACCTCGTTGCCAGCTGCGCTGATCGGGCTCGGCTGGTGGCAGCATCAACGCCTGGCCGTAGCTTTGGGCCTGGTCTGGCTTGCTCACATCGGTATGGACCGGCTTATGCGTTTACGGCCTCAAATATGGCGACAACGCCCAACACACCCATCTTGGACCACTTGGCAGTCACAAGGCTCCCGCCAGAACCGCACCTGTCTTGCGTGACCATCTCGCCGTGACGGCCCCGCGCCAGGTCGGCACCGGTCTCGGTCGCCGCCAGGGGCAACTCGTCGAGATGTGCTCGTTCGGCATCAGCGAAGCCCGCGTACGCGAACTCGGTGAGCGGCTGCCCTCGCCGTAGCCCTCGCGCTTCGCCGTCGCGCTTCGCCCAGCGCACTTGACGCCATCGCCATCTCGCCTTCCTCGAACAGGCCCCGTCCCTTTTCCACCGGCTGTTCAAAGCAGGCTGCGTCGACGTCGTCCCGGCCGAGGCAGAGGGCGCAGCCGGCTTCGGAGGTGACGATCGCCGTAGCCGCGAAGGTGCGCTGTCGCTGGCCGATCTAAGCCTGCAAGCCGTTTACCAGGTTGGCGACTTGCGCGGCTCCCCACAGCACATCGATCAGCCGGTCGGCACTGACGGGTCCCCGCGTTGCATCGCGAGTAGGGCGAGCACGGTCCTCTGCCTGGTACCTCGGACGGGTACCGGCACGCCCGCCTCTACCGCTTCGAGCTCGCCGAAGAACCTCACCTCCGTACCGCCACCCTACGGCCGCCGCCCTGACTGCGCCTGAGCAGCCTCAACGTCGCGCTGAGGTGGCGGCCTCAGCGACATGTCAGTCCCACCTCAGGCACGGGGCACACGCTGTTCGTAACACCTAAGCACCGACGAAAGGGAGACCAATGTTCGAGGCCAGGCATCTCACTAAGCGCTACGGCAAGACCGTGGCGGTCGACCAACCCTTACCGCAGGCCCAAAGACCACGGGCGTTCACCTGGGCACGGACCGCGGGCCTGGCGGTGACCATCGTCCTATTGACGGGACTTGTCTACGTAGGAGCCTCGTCCAGCTCGGGAGCGGTCTCGGTCCCGCAGGGGGCGCACGCCGGCCAGCTGGCCATGCACCCGTGCACCTACGGCGCCTACCGCGCTGATTGCGGGACGCTCGTCGTGCCCGAGGACCGGGCAAACCCCCGGTCGCGCCTGATCGCGCTGCCGGTGACCCGGGTCCTGGCCCGCTCATCGCACCCGCTGGCGCCGATCTTCGTCCTCAACGGCGGCCCGGGCATTACCAACATGACCTTCCCCCAAGCGAGCCGCTACGCCGCCCAGCACGATGTCGTCATGGTCGGCTACCGCGGCGTCGACGGCTCTTCGGTGCTGAACTGTCCCGAGGTGACGGCGGCGCTGGAGAGCTCCGCAGACTACCTCGCCAAAGCGTCGCTGAGCGCGTACTCGAAGGCCTTCGCCTCGTGCGCGAAGCGCCTTGAGCGGTCCGGCGTTGACCTCGCCGGCTACACATTGGCGGAGCAGGCCGCCGACATCGACGCCGCTCGCGTCGCGCTCGGCTACCGGCGCATCGACCTGCTCAGCGAGAGCGAGGGGACCCGTCTGGCCATGATCTACCAGTGGCGGTACCCCAAGACTGTGGACCGCTCGGCGATGATCGGGGTCAACCCGCCCGGGAACTTCCTGTACAGCGGGGCCGAGATCGACCAGGGTATCCAGGCTTACTCGGCGCTGTGCGCGAAGCAGCCTGCCTGCCGCGCCCGCACCGCCAACCTCGCCGCCAGCATGCAGCGCACGGCGGCGCACATGCCGAAGCGGTGGTACTTCCTGCCCATCCAGCCGGGCAACGTCCTGATCGGGACGTTCATGGGGCTCAATGAGGCGACCACGGTGGACCAGCCACTGTCCGGGCCGCAGACCCTCGACTCGTGGATCTCCGCCGCCCAGGGCGACCCGAGCGGCTTTTGGCTGCTATCGCTGATGGCCGGTATCGCCCTCCCCCAGTCGTTCGTCTGGGGCGAGTTTGCCAGCATCGGGATGGCCGACGCCCAGCCCGTCGAGCGCTACTACAGCTCCGGCGCGGACCGGGGCTCGATCATCGGAAATCCCCTGGCGGACTTCTTGTGGGGCGCAGGTGGCCTTGTGCACGCCTGGCCGGCCAACCCGGGCGAGGACCAGTACACCCGCGTGCAGAGCTCGAACGTCCCGACGCTGCTTGTCGGCGGCACGCTCGACTTCCAAACGCCGGCCCAGAACGCCACCAAGGAGCTGTTGCCGCACCTGCGCAACGGGCACCAGGTCATCCTGTCCGGGCTCGGGCACGCGGACGACTTCTTCTCCTACGAGCCGAGCGCCAGCACGCAGCTGCTGACGACGTTCTACGCCACCGGACGGGTCGACACGTCCCGCTACACCCCGAACATGGTCAGCTTTGCCACATCGCCCACGCAGGCCGCGATCGCCAAGGACATCCTTGGGTTTATGATCGGCCTCGCCGCCCTGGCTGCCCTGTCGCTGCTCTGGGTCGCGCTCCGGGTACGCAGGTACGGTGCCGCCGGGCGCAAGACCAGCGTCGTGGCCCGCACCATAGTCCCGGTCGTGCTCGGGCTCGGCGGCTGGCTCGGGGCCGCCCTAGTCGTCCTGGCGCTCTGGCCCGCGCTGTCCCTGTCCAGCGAACTGCTCGGGATCCTCGGCCCCAGCGTGCCGATCGCCCTGGGCCTCTACCTGGCCTGGGCCCACCGCGACTGGGACCGTGCCACCAAGTCACGCGGGCTGCTGGCCGCAGTCGCCGGCGCCCTGCTCGGAGGGTGGCTCGGGTTCACCGCGGTATCCGGGCTGTCCGCGCTCGTCACCACCACGATCGGAGCCGCCGCAGGAGGCAACCTCGCCCTGATCGCCGTTAGCCTCCTCCGCGTACGGTCCGCCCGCGCGGCCATGGCAACGCTCGCGGTCAACAGCGCGACCGCGACCGACAGCGATGACGTGTGGCCCGACCTGGCCACGTCGGTGTACGAGATCCCGGAGAAAGAAGGTGCCGTCCACGCACGCTGAAAGGCCCGCCGAACACCGCGCGTACCGGCTGCGCAACGCGGCCGGTACTCGCGAACCTGACCGCACAAGACTCGCCGCCCCGTCCCCGAGGCGGCCTGGACGAAGGAGAAACCGTGTCTGTGCCCGCCACCCTCGCGCCGGGTCCCGCCGTACTGCCAAGTGCACGCCGGCGCCGCCCCACCGGCGCCCCCCCGCCCCTGCCGCGCGCGTTCTCGTTCAGCACCACGGCATGGCTGGTCCTTGGGGCCGTGGCGCTCGCCGGCGCGTTCCTGCCGTCCGAGCACACGCCGTGGCTCCGGATCGATGACCGGGCAAGCACGTGGGTGCTGCGCCTCCTGGCCGGAATACGGACGCCGTGGCTGACCGATGTGGCCAACGGGATCAACAGGGCGGGCTCCGGCTGGGGGGCCAGCGCGCTCGGCCTGTCGGTGGTCGCCCTGACGATGGCGTTCCGGCGCTGGCGGCACTTGCTGGTGTTCCTGGGAAGCGTGTTGTTCCTGGAGATTGCCGGGACATCGATCTACTTCGGGCTGTCCAGGCCACGCCCGTACGGCGTAACGATC
>JBKQUU010000197.1:0-4383 GCA_052325485.1 Acidimicrobiales bacterium
ACTTCACCGTCACCAACGACAACTCCCCGGCGGTGGCGGCCATCTGCTCGCGCCTGGACGGGATCCCCTTGGCCATCGAGCTGGCCGCCGCCCGGGCCCGCATGATGAGCGCCGAGCGCATCGCCGAGGCTCTGGCCGACCGGTTCCACCTCCTAGCCGGCGGGCGCCGCGCCGTGCCCCGCCAGGCAACCTTGCGGGCGTCGGTGGACTGGAGCTACGACCTGCTGCCCGGGCCCGAGCGCGCCTTGTTGCGCCGGCTCTCGGTGTTCGCTGGCAGCCTGACCCTGGACGCCGCGGAGCAGGTCGGGGCGGCCGGGGAGGTGGGCCGTTACGACGTCCTCGGCCTGCTCTCCGCCCTGGTCGACAAGTCGTTGGTCCAGGTCAACGAAAAGGGGGACCGCTACGGGCTGTTGGACACGATACGGGCGTACGCGGCCGAGGAACTGGCTATCTCGGGCGAGGAGCACGCCGCCCGCCACCGCCACCTGGCCTTTTTCGCCGAGCTCGGCGAACAGGCGCACAAGGGCATGTGGACCTCGACGGCGCCGATATGGCTGGGCGTGCTCGACTCCGAGCACGACAACCTGCGCGCCGCCGTGGACTGGAGCCTGGCGTCCGGACAGCTAGACGAAGGCGCCCGCCTCGTCTATGCCATCTCCCCGTTCCTCTACATACGTTGTTTTCGGACCGAAGGCCAGCACCGGTGCGAGGAGTTCTTGGCCCACGACCTCGCCCCCGCCCGACGCGCTGAGCTCTATTGGTGGGCGGCCCGTTTTGACCAGCACTCCGATCACGCCTCCACCCTCCGCTACGGACAGGCACTCGTTGCCCTGGGCCGAGAGCTGGGGGATGACCAGGCCGTGGCCCGTGGACTAGCCCAGGTCGGCGGCGTCCAGATGTTCTCTGACCCCCTGAGCGCGTTGAGGACGCTCGGGGACGCCCTCGCCGTGGCCCGGTCCGTCGGCGACAGCTCCTCGGTGGTGGTCTGCCTTTGTCGCACCGCAATGGCGTACCACTATCTCGACCACTTCGCCGATGCTCTTCGTTGTGCTGAAGAAGCGCTCGTCACCGCCGAGCACATCGGCGATACCTGGGGCACCGGTTTCGCCATGGCGCAGGTGGCTGCCGCGGCCCGAGAGGTGGGCGAGCTCGACCGGGCCGCCGTCGTTGCTGATGCTTTGATGGCGCTGGCAACCACGCTGGGCGACAAGTTTTTCGCCCAAAGCGCGCACTGGGGTCGCGGCATCGTGGGCGTGTACCGTGCTGACCCGTCAGCCGCCGCGGCCCTGGCCGCGGCATGCGAGTCCGCGGAGGGCACGCACGATGACGTGAACCTCGGGGACATCCGCGGCTGGCAAGGGGCCCTGGCCCTCGCCCTGGGCCAGGACCAAGAGGGGTGCCGGTTCCTCGAAGAGGCGCTCCCACTTTGCGATGGGTTCCGACCGGTCACCGGAGCCCGCGTCCGCTGTCTCTTGGCCGAGGCCGCCGTGCGCAGAGGAGACTTGGCCGAGGCACGGCGCTGGTTGGACGAGATCTCAGCGTCGCCGTGGGCCGAGCCCCTGCTGGCCACAAGAGCTCGAGCCCGGCTGGCCCGAGCCAGAGCGGACCACCACGTAGCCTGGGAGCTCGCGGCCGGGGGCGTCGACGCGGCGCGCCGCTCCGGGGCGCAGCTGCTGGCCATCGATTTCTTGGAGATCGTGGCCCTCCTCGCCGCTGACGCCGAGAGGTACGTCGAGTCCGGGCGTCTCCTCGCCGCCGCCACCACGCAGCGGGCGCGCCTCGGCTACGCCCGCTTCCCCGTAGACCAACAAGAGGTTGATGCCGCGACGGAAAAGCTCGAGGCGGCCCTAGGCCTCCCGGGCTTGGCTGCCGCCACTTCGGAAGGCGCGGCTCTGTCGGTCGACGAGGCGCTCCGCTACGCCCGCCGGGGACGAGGTGAGCGTGGCCGGCCGAGCTTTGGGTGGGCCAGTCTGACCCCGACGGAGCGAAGGGTGGTCGAGCTGGTCATAGAAGGCATGACCAACGCCGAGATCGGCGCGCGCATGTTCGTGTCCACCGCCACCGTGAAGAGCCACCTGAACCACATCTTCGACAAGCTCGGGGTCATCAACCGGCGCCAACTGGTCGGCACAGCTCGACAGGGAGCCTCCTGATCGAGCGCTCGCCTCCGAGCACCTAAATCGCGCTCTCCGGTAAATTCACCGCCGAGCGTCGTACATCGCGATGGGCGAGGCGCAGATGGGACGGGGCCTGCCGACGTCGAGGCACAGAAATCCTCGTGACCTCGGCTAGTGCCGACCCCGCATAACTCCCGTTCCCAGCGGTAAGCATCTGACTGCGAGGCAGCGAAAGCAGCCCCTAAACGACCGTTATCCAGGTGCGGGCCCACGAGAATATAGACGGGCCGCTCATGCAAATTAGCGGAGTTCTGACAACATAATATTCGTAGACTTCGAGGTGGAGCGCCGCGACGCACGGTGCTCGGCGGCGAAGTTACTGAAGAGTGTTACTGACGTATGTGACGGAGCGGTCCGGCTCAGGAGACTACCTGCCGGGCGGCGCCCGCCAGTTGGCGGCGGTCGGTGACCCCCAGCTTGCCGTAGATGTGGTTCAGGTGGCTCTTCACGGTGCCGGTGGACACGAACATTCGTGCACCGATCTCGGCGTTGGTCAGGCCCTCGACCACGAGCTCAACCACCCTGTGCTCTGTCGGGGTCAAGCTCGCCCATCCGGAGCGGGGCCGGCCCCGCTCACCCCAGCAGCGGTGGGCGTAGCCGACGGCCTCGTCGACCGACAGACCTGCACCCTCCGACCACGCCACGGCCAAGCCGGAGGGGCCCAAGGCCGCCTTAACGCTGCTCAGGGCGATGTCGACGTCGGGTCGGTCCACGACAAAGCGGGCATAGCCCAGGCGCTCGCGTTCGGTGGTGGCGGAGGACAGGAGGCGCCCGGCTTCGACGAACCTCTCGGTGCCCGCCGCGACCAGGGCCAGCAGCTCCAAGAAGTCCACCACCACGAGCCGCGCTCCCGAGCGGAAGGCTGACTGAAGGCCCTCATCGGCAAGGTCCCAAGCCCGGTGGTGGTCTCCTTTCGCCCTCGCCAGGCGAGCTTGGGCCCTGGTGGCGAGGAAAAGCTGATCGGGGAACGGTAACGCCAGGGCAGTATCCAGCCAGAGCCGGGCCTCTGTCAGGTCACCCCGGCGGACGGCGGCTTCGGCCAGGAGGCAACGGCACCGGGGGCCGTAGAGCGGCCAGAACCGATCGGCCAGGAGGACCGCCTTCTCTAGGATGGCGCACCCCTCATTGTCGTGGCCGAGAGCCAGGGCGAGGGCGCCCTGCCACAAGCACACCTCTCCAAGGTCCAGGTCATCGTGGGTACTCTCGGCCAGTTCGCGCGCGGCGGTGAGCGCCTCGGCGGCCCAGGTTTGGGAGCGGTACATGGCCACCATGCCGCGTACCAGCTGGGCGCGCATCGTGAGGTACGGGTCGTCCAGTTCCGCTGCCAGCCCCGCCACGGCGGCGGCCGCCGTGGTGGCTCGGTCCAGCTCACCCAGGGGGACGGCGTCCCGTGCCACCTCAGCATTGGCGTAGGCGGTACGCCACAGGAGCTCGTCGCGCTCGGCCGTCACCAGTGCCTCTTCTGCGCAGCGGAGCGCGTCGTCGAACCGGCCCAGGACGGTGCCCAAGTACCCTATGAAGGCTAGGCAGCCCGTTACGGTAACGCTATCGCCGACGGACCGTGCCACCGCTACCGCCTCCCCTAAGGTCGTAAAGGCGGCTGGTGGGTCGGAGAACGCTATCACCACGCCAACCCGGTGTAGGCCCCGGGCGGTGGCCCTGTCGTCTCCCATCTGCCGGCCGAGGTCGGCCAGGGCCTTTCCGTAGGCGAGGCAGGCGCCGGGATCCGAGTACAAGGCAAAAACGGCAGCCCACCAGTACAGGTCGGCGCGCCGCGCCGGGGCGATGTCGCAGGCCAGGAGCTCCTCGCACCAGCGCCGGCCCTCAGCCCGAAAACAACGTATGTACAAGAACTGGGAGATGGCATAGACAAGCCTGGCGCCCGTGTCGAAGTGCCCGGACCTCAGGCTCCAGTCGATAGCGGCCCGCAGGTTGTCGTGCTCGGCGCCCAGCACGGCCAGCCAGGATGCGATCGCTGAGGTCCACATGCCCTTTTCGGCTTGCTCTCCGAGCTCCACGAAAAATGTCAGGTGGCGGTCGCGGGCGGCGCGCTCCTCACCCGAGACAGCCAGTTCCTCGGCCGCGTACGCCTTGATCGTCTCGAGCAACCGGTAGCGGTCCCCGTTTTCGTTCACTTGGACCAGGGACTTGTCCACGAGGGCCGAGAGCAGGCCGAGGACATCGTAGCGGCCCACCTCCCCGGCCG
>JBKQUU010000198.1:0-9937 GCA_052325485.1 Acidimicrobiales bacterium
GCGATGTTCACCAGCCGTCCGTCCCAGAACATGTAGATGCGGAAGTACGGGTCGCTCTCGGATTTCATGAGCAGCTGAACGCGGTCGGGCGCAGCCCATGGCATAGAGGCGGTGCACTTGAGGAACCCGTCCCAGTCGAGGTTGTTCATCACCGCGCCCCAGACGCTGACCGTGATGCTCTTGAAGCCTCCCCATAGGTCTTCTCCCACAGCGCCCGTCAAGGGCATAAGGGCGCCGACCCGACTGGACGTGCGGTCGTCGGCACGGGGCCCGTCGGCCGCCATCCAGAAGGCAATGTCCTCGACGTGGCCGTCGTCGTCGGGATCGACGACCAAGATCACCTGGGCTACCCGGCTCATACTCCGCCATGGTAGCACCACTAAGAGCGGTTTTCAACCACTCACAGTGCGGCGAAGCGATGCTGGCTCTAATGCTCCGGGGTGCGGTCGTAACGCGACCGACGAAACCTCGTCGGTCGCTGGGCGCGCCTTAGGGCGAACGGAGCGGCGAGTCAAGCTGCCGAGGGCATGGATGCCCGAGGAGCCAGCGCAGCCATGGATGCCGAGCGGGCTCGTCAGCGGCTTGACCGTCGGGCCGGCCGCCCTAACGGGGCCCGGGGTGTCCCCGGCCGGCCCGCAGGGCCGGTTGCGGACTTGCACCCGAAGGATGCCAGTGTGTCTGTTCGATCTTGGCGGGGGAACGGCACTCGGTCGGGGGCTCATGGAGGGCGTGCACGGGAGCGCCGCCGGGCGCCCGCAGGCCTGGGGACCGGCGGGGCCGAGGGACGGCGGCATTACCGAGGCGGGGCGGCGGGTTGAGCCGATGCTCGAGTGGCGTCCGGTCAATGCCGGCACGTTCGCGGTCGCGCCGGTTGTCGAGGAACGCGTGGTAGCGCTCGCCGCATCCTGGACCCGTACAGCGGTTTAGACCATCCGGGAGAGCTACTGGTCGTCCCCCGACGCTATGAGCGCAGCTAGACGCTCGGCTCGACGCTGGGCGTAGCCGGCGGCAGCATCAGCATGAGCGCGCTTGAGCCGGTCTCGCTCGGTTATATAGGCGGTGAGGTCGGACAGGGCTATACGTCGGTCACGACCGTTGCGGTGGAACGGGATCCGCCCTTCGTCGAGCAACTTGTTCAGCAAGGGCCGGGACATCCCGAGCAGAGCGGCAGCCTGATTGCTGGTCAGCAGCTTGTCAAAGCTGACGACAGTGGCGTCCTGGCCGGCTGCGACGAGCTCGAGCAGCTCACGCATCGTGTCGACAACGGGGACGGGCAGAGACCCGAGGGCCTCAAGGGCACCTGCGGCTTCCAGTACGCGGGCGCGGTCTTCAGGGGTGAGCAAAGCAGAATCGATCTTGGTCAGCGTGGGCATGTGGCTCCTCTGAGTCCTTCATCGGCATCATAGCGGTACAGATGAAATAACTGCAAGAGATGATTTCTCTGTATCGTTTCCTTAAGAGGACAGGACGGTCCCGACTGGTGGCGGCACGCGACGGTGGCCGAGCGTGCCTGGCGCGCGACTATCCAGGACCGCCTCGACGTGTACTTCTCCGGGTGGTGGGGCCTACCTGGCCGGCACTCGGCGTGGCTCTCAATGCCTGCCTGGGAAGGACCCGATGACACCTTCGCCATCCAGAGGGCGGCGCGCTGCGTGGTGGCAACGCCGCTGGCGCTTGACCGGCTGGCGGTAGGTGCCACTGTTGGCGACGGCTGCCGTTGCCGCATCAGCGCCAAGGTTTTCCCGCTTGTCCGTTAGTTTTCCCGCCTTCATCACCCAAAGAGTGGTTGTAAGCAGCTGGGACAAAAGAAAGGAGGTACGACGGATGAGTGAGGGCAGGCTGGTCGTGAGCGTTACCGAGGCCGCCGAGTTGCTCGGCATTTCGCGGGGCCTCGCTTACGAGCTGGCGCGCTCGGGCCAGCTGCCCTAGCTCCGCCTTGGGCGGCGCCTCGTCGTACCGCGGGTTGCTCTCTTGTCATGGCTGGAGCGAGCCGCTCGGCCCGACAGCCGGCCCGGGCGAAAGGAGCAGTGGTGACGTCCGCACGCTTTTTCTACCTGTCGGAGATGGTCGTCGAGGCGGCCGATTATCTTGCCGGCCATGACCGCGTGGCGATGGAACGCCTCCACGATGCGGGAAGGCTGCTGGCGGAGATTGGTGAGCGTGAAACAGCCATGGAAGGCGGGCAAGGGAACCAGCCGGTGCTGCCCGGCCTGGGAGCAGTTTGGGAGAATGATCTCTAGAATAGGCCTGCGCGCTATCATGGCTAACAGTGTCATCTAAGCGAACGGGACCCAGCATTAGGCGATCGCCATGATAGCGAACGCTGCCTCGGAGGAACGTCAGCTGGTAGATGGCGCCATTGCGGCGCTCAGTAAGGACCTACCAGCGAGCTGGCAGGTCAGGCGGAGCTCTCGTACCGTCGTCGGCACGGGCTCGGACCAGCAAAGCCTTGCCGACGACCTGATCGAGATAGCCGCCGGGCCGAATGGGGTCACGGCCGCTCTCGTAGTAGAGGCGAAGCGCTTGTTCGGGCCGAGAGACGTTGAGCGCCTGTCAGGCGACCGGCTCTTCAGAGTCCTCCGCCTGAACTACAACCTGCCCGTCCTCGTTGTCTCGGAGTGGTTGAGCCCCCGGTCCCGAGAGCTCATGGAACAGCAGGGCATCAACTACTTGGACCTTACGGGCAACGCCCTGGTCCGGCTGGACAATCCCGCCGTCCTCATACGGTCCTCCGGCGCAGCCCGGTCCCCCAAGCCTTTGGAACGAGGCAAGGTGCGCCTCCGCGGCCCGAAGGCCGCCCGGGTGCTACGCCTCCTGCTCGACGTACGCCCTCCGTACGGCGTGCGGGAGCTTGCCATGGCCTGTGGAGTGGCTGGGAGCTACGTTTCCCGCCTCCTGGACGCCTTGGACACAGAAGCGCTCATCGACCGGTCGTCGGGCGGGCGCGTCGGATCGGTTGACATCCCGCGGCTGCTACGGCGCTGGGCAGAGACCTACGACGTCTTCACCACAAACCAAGCCGCCACCTTCCTGGCGCCCGCGGGTGCGACCGCAACGCTCGACCGCCTCAGGTCCGACGGCGACGTCGCCCGTCACAGTGCGATCACCGGCTCGTTCGCCGCCGTACGCCTGGCCCCGGTGGCGGCACCGGCCTTGCTGACGGCGTACACGGACAATACCGATGTCCTGGCCGCCGAACTGGGGCTGCTCCCGGCCGATGAAGGCGCCAACGTGGCCCTGCTCGGGCCCTACGACGCAGTCGTGTGGGCGCGCACCACCATTGAAGACGGGGTGCGATGGGCATCTCCGTCCCAGGTGGCGGTCGATTGCCTGACTGGTAACGGCCGCATGCCGGCGGAGGGGGAGGCGCTGATCAGGTGGATGGTCAAGAACGAGGACCGCTGGCGCCTCGGCGCGCTGGCCGAGGTGACCCCCTTGGGCACGACGTGAGCATGGCCCCTCCCCTGCCGCCGCCGGGGCCGCTCGACCGCCGCTACGTGGCCGCCCGACGCGTACTGCTTGACGCCCTGACGGCGCTCGAGCCCCACGGCCGCGCCTTCATCGTCGTTGGCGCTCAGGCGATTTACCTGAGGACCGGCAGCGCCGACCTGTCCATGACGGTGGCTCCGTTCACCACTGATGGCGATCTCGCTCTCGACCCCCGCCACCTGGCTGACCAGCCCGCTCTCGAGACCGCCATGACCGAGGCCGGTTTCTCTCTTGACTCAGTTGGCGACCATGTCGAGCCCGGGATCTGGGTGAAAGTCACGGAGCTCGACGGTCAGATCTACGAAGTGCCCGTCGACCTAATCGTGCCCGAGGCCGCCAATACCGGCGGCGGACGGCGGGGTGCCCGTCTCGGCGTCCACGGTAACCGCGCGGCCCGCCGTGCGGTCGGCCTCGAAGCAGCGCTCTTCGATAACACGACGATTGCGATCAGTGCCCTAGAGGAAAGTGACAGCCGGTCAGTGGTCGCCACCGTCGCGGGTGCAGCCGCCCTGCTGGTCGCCAAGCTCCATAAGCTCCACGACCGTGTCGACAGGGGAGCACTGGAACGCCTGAACGACAAGGACGCCGCCGACGTTGTCCGGCTTATGCAGGCCACGTCGCCAGTTGAAGTGGGCACCACTCTCGCCCAGCTCTGCGTCCACCACCTGGCAGGCCCAGCCACCTCGGCCGCCCTCGGCTACCTGGACGAGCTGTTCGGCCGCCGAGGTCGGCAGGGCATCCTAATGGCCGCCAGAGCTTTGCGCCTTGCGCTGCCCGAAGAGCGGGTGCAAGCCCTGTCTGTCGCCTACACAGGCGCGCTCCTCCAAACCGTGGCCGACGCGCAGTGACGGACAAGACCCCGCCGGAGGTCAGGCGCTGCCAGTCCTCCCCAAAAGCAAACCTAAACGGACCGCGGGGAGGTATTGTGCCGTGACTCCCCCCGTCGAATGTTGGGCGGGCTTTTTCGGTCCGCCTCGCCAGTAGCAAGTTCTTGTCCCACCCCCCTCGTACCCTGGTGTAAATGGAGCTCCGCTCCCAGGCAGAACAGCTTCTCCGCCTACTGATAGGCCGCGACGACGCGACGTTTCGGCCGGGCCAGTGGGAGGCAGTGGAGCGGCTGGTGGCTGGGCGGGCAAGGGTACTCGTGGTGCAACGGACGGGCTGGGGAAAGAGTGCCGTCTACTTCATTGCCACGAGGCTGCTCCGTAACGGGGGCGCCGGGCCGACGCTGCTGGTGTCGCCGCTGCTGGCCCTTATGCGGAACCAGGTCGAGATGGCACGTCGCTCGGGCGTGCGGGCCGAAACTATCCATAGCGACAATCGAGCTGACTGGGACGAGATCGAAGGGCGCGTCCTACGGGACGAGATCGACATTCTGTTGGTGTCCCCCGAGCGGCTGAACAACGCGCACTTTCGTGCTGAGGTACTTCCGGTCCTGACCCGTTCGGTCGGACTACTCGTGGTCGACGAGGCTCATTGCATCAGCGACTGGGGGCACGACTTCCGGCCGGACTATCGACGCATCCAGAGAGTAGTAGCGGTCCTGCCTTCAGCGGTGCCGGTGCTGTGCACAACCGCCACTGCAAACGACCGAGTGATAGCCGACATCGTTGCTCAGCTCGGGGACGACCTCGTAGTCGAACGTGGGCCCCTAGGACGTGACGGCCTGGCGCTGGCCGTCGTCGACCTGCCCGAACCGGCGCGCCGCCTAGCTTGGCTGGCTGACCAGCTCCCGTCCATGCCCGGGTCTGGGATCGTCTACTGCCTGACGGTGCGCGACGCCGACCAGGTCGGGGCGTGGCTCCGAGCGCGGGGGCTCAACGCCCGCACGTACACCGCTGAGGCTGACCCCGCCGACCGGATTTCTATCGAGGAACAACTCATTTCCAATGACGTCAAAGTGGTTGTCGCAACTTCGGCGCTCGGGATGGGCTTCGACAAGCCCGACCTGACCTTCGTCGTCCACTACCAGAGCCCCGGTTCACCGATCGCCTACTACCAACAAGTCGGCAGGGCGGGACGTGGAGTCGCGGCGTCAATGGGCGTGCTTTTGGCCGGGCGGGAAGACGTCGAGATACAAGACTGGTTCATCCGCACGGCCTTCCCGCCGAGGACGCCGGCCGAGCGTGTGGTCAGCTTGCTCGAGGAGGCAGCAAGCCCGATGACGTTACGGGACCTTGAAGCCACGGTGAACGTGCGCCACACGCGCCTCGAGCTCATGCTGAAAGTTCTCGAGGTCGAGGGTGCGATCGAGCGGGTGGACGGAGGGTGGCTGCGTACATTGAAGCCGTGGGCTTACGACGACGAACGCGTGGCGCGAGTCACTGCCGCACGAAGAGCTGAACAAGCCGCGATGCAGCGCTACGAGGTCACGCCAGGCTGCCGCATGGAGTTCCTCCGTAGACAGCTTGACGATGAGGATGCTTGCCCCTGTGGGTACTGCGACCGCTGTCGGTCCTGGTCGCTGGACGTCCCCCTGGACGCCGGGCTAATCGCTGAAGCGGCCCGGTTCCTCCGGCAGCAGCCCATCGAGCTAGAGCCGCGAAAGCGCTGGCCGGGCCTTGGGTCACTTAGAGGGAACATCCCTGAAGCTCAGCGGAACCGCCCCGGTCGCGCTCTAGGCTCCTACAATGACGGTGGCTGGGGAACGGTGGTGAAGCAAGCCAAGTACGGTGGCACCGCGCTGCCAGACGAGCTGGTAGATGCAGCGGCTGAGCTGGTGCTGCGTTGGCAGCCCGACCCGCCGCCTGCGTGGCTGGCTTACGTGCCCTCGTCGCAGCCTGGGCTCGTGGCCGATTTCGCCCAGCGGCTCGGAGCACGGCTCGGGCTGCGGGTATACGACGTACTCCGTCGCGTCCGCCAAGGTCAGCCTCAGAAGGATATGGAAAACTCGCCGCAACAGTTCCAGAACGTCTACGGTGCGTTCAAGGTGGATGGACCGGTGCCAACGCTCCCAGTCCTGCTTGTAGACGACATCGTCGACTCGGGCTGGACGCTGACCGTGCTTGGGGCTGCCCTGCGCGACGCCGGCGCAGGGCCAGTTCACCCCCTCGTGCTGGCCCAGGCGGTGAGCTCGTGAGCAGGGTCCCTGACTCCGAGCTGGTCGCCTTGCTCCTTACCCAACGACTGGTAGAAGCTGACCCACCTCCGCTGAAGGCCTCGGAGTTCTGGAGCCTGGTCGACTCCGTCCCCGACCTCGCCGTGCTCTTCGGCCTGGGCCCCGCCGACGTGAGCGAAGCGGCCAAGGTCGATGCTTCGATGTCAGCGCGTATCGTCGCGCGCCTCGACCAAGCAACCAGCTTTGCCTTCGCCCTCGACGACGCCCAGCAGAGCGGCCTGAGGATTTTGAGCGCCCTTGGAGAGGACTTCCCACCGGCGTTGAGAAAGAAGCTTGGCCGTTCTGCCCCACCACTGCTGTACGCGCTCGGCGACGTCGGACTGCTAAGCCGGGGAGGCCTCGGTGTAGTTGGTTCCCGAGCGGTGAGCGAGACTGGTGCCGAGGTCGCCCGGGGCGCAGCGACCGCCGCCGTCGCCGCGGGGCTCGGGGTACTGTCTGGCGGTGCCAAGGGGGTGGACCGTCTGGCGATGAACGCTGCCCTTGACGCGCGCGGGCATATCGTCGGTGTGCTAGCGGACTCCTTATTGCGAACGGCGCGTGACCCTGAGGTCCGCAGGGCTGTAAGTGACGGCCTGGTCTGTCTTTGTTCCCCTTACAAACCAACTGCCGGCTTTACCGTCGCCAATGCCATGGGGCGCAACAAGCTCATCTACGCCATGTCCACAGCGACCCTTGTAGTCGAATGCGAAGAGGGAAGTGGAGGTACCTGGGCGGGCGCAGCCGAGGCTTTGCGAGGCAAAACAGCTCCTGTTATCGCCTGGACGGGCCCGGGTGCGGCACCAGGTAACCATGCACTCGTCCGGCTCGGTGCCCGTCCCCTTGAGAAGTTGGACGACCTGCTGCCGATTTGTCCCCTTGAACCAATGCCTGCTGCCGCCCAACTCGGATTCGGCTTCTAGTTCCCGGTGTACTGGCTCATGTGGCGTGAGGACACGTCGGCCGTTGACATAACTTGGAGCCAAACCCAGCTAAGCGGAAGCTTGAGACGGCCAGACGGCCAGAATCATCAGCCGCGACGTCCTCGGCGGCAGTCACCAACTCTCCGCTCTTACTCGGACGACTGGCCACCAGCCACCCCAAACGTTGCATTGCACGGCGCTACTTACACATCACGTGGTCGAGGTCCGTCGACGCTACCGTCGTCCAAAAGGCGGGCGAGCACGGCAGCCGCCTCTTGGTCGGCGTCGTGCACGAAGTGAGCGTAGACGTTGAGGGTTGTGGAAGCATTGCGGTGGCCGAGCCTACCTGCGACGGTGCGTACATCCACGCCGTCGTCAAAACTGGCGGGTCGCAACGTAGTGCCTGAGATCGTGAAGCCGTACGCCGGGCGTGCCGGCGCGCTCGACCAGCAGCCGAAAGGCACGGGTCGTGGAGTCGGGCCGCCAAGGCGCTGACGAGTCGGGCTCGTGACTGAAGACATACGCGTCCCGCGCCATTACGGCACCACAAGTGACCGCGGCTTTTTCAGCCCGGCGGCGGTGCTCGGCGAGCACCTCGGCTGTTTTAGGGTCGAGGGCTACGCGACGGACCCCATGGGTCTTGGTGTCCTTCACAACGAGGCCATTCGGCCCGTTCACCAGGCCGCGGGAGATGGTCATGCGGCCCGATGCTTCGTCGATGTCGGACCAGCGCAGAGCCAGCAATTCGCTTCGTCTCGCCTCGGTAGCCGCGGCCGCCCAGAGGAACGTCGCGAAACCGGGGTCGGACGCCTTGGCGAGGGCGAACAGTCGCACGAGCTCGGAAGGCGCCGGCGGTCGGATGTCCGGCGAGGGGATACGCGGTACTTGCGCCTGGTGAGCGGGGTTCGTGCGGATCCATCCCCATCGGACGGCTTGCTCGAGGGCCCGGTGGAGTATCACGTGTGCTCTTTTGACCGTCGCCGGCGCCAGCGGTTTGCCGTTCTGGCCGCCCCGCTTTCGTAGCTCCCGGTAGAGCCTGTCGATGTCTTCCGTTCGGAGCCGCGCTACCGGATAGGGGCCAAGCCCGGGCGCGAGGTGCAGGCGTATGGAGCTGGTGGTCTGCAAGACGGTGCTCGGCGAGAAGTCGGCCGATGAATTCTCGAACCACCGCTTCAGGAGTTCGCTGACGGTACCGCTCGAGGGGGCGACGCCAGTGCTGTCGGCGTCAGCGACCATTGCTGCGAGGGCACGTTGGGCCTCCCGTTTACCGCCCTTAAGCGTCTTATAGGTCCATCGCTTTTGACCCGTAAGTGGGTCCCGCCCCAGGTAAACGCGGAGCTCCCACGAGCCCTCTCCCCTCTGGCGCATCGACCCTTGCATGGCGACCTCCTGATAAAGAGTAAAGACAAGGTAGAGACATCGGATTGCCCATCCCTTGCCCATCTACTCGACAGCATTATAGGTCAGACGGCATGACGGGACGTCAGGAACACCCATCTTGAGCTGCTTTTTTGCTACGGTGCGTCACCCCCTAAACGTGCGGATTTGCACTCTCAAGGTAGAGGCACGGGCTCGAAATGCGTTGAGGCTGCAGGCGAGTGCTCGACAAAGTTGGCCCTGCTGTGCGCAGACGCCGTGCTTATCACTTTGCCCATGTTGCTGGCGATCGTGGCGTTCCAGAGAACCAGCTGCCCTTCGCGCTCGAACCCTTTTTGGGCGTGGGACTCCAGCCCGCCCACTGGTCAAGCTTCTGACCAAGGGCTGGGCCAGACGGGCTCAGGTGGCAGGCGGTTCGACTCGCTCGACTGTCGGGACCCGGTCGATCGACCTGTCGAACGACGCGATCCGGTTGACCCCGGTGGACTCGGCGCACGCAACTAGGTACGACTCGGCGAAGTCCAATCTGTCTACTTCGTAAACCTCGATAGCCCGCAGTAGTAACGCGGCATCAACGCTCACCACGGACCGCATCGCTAGGAGCGAACGGGCCGCTTCGGCCACCTGGAGGCGCGGCGCCTCGTAGAAGGACTCCAGGACGTACACCGTCTCAGCGACCACCAGGTCGGTGAGCAACAACTGGGGCTCGCTCTTCAGGTACGACGTAGCCCGGCCAGCCAGGTCCGCGGGGTCGCCCGTGAGATGGCGGACGAGGACGTTCGTGTCGACGAAAGCGGTCACGGAACTTTGGAGGCGGCTCGCGACGACCGAGTCTGGCGGATGACCTCGTCCCAGGCGGCATTGCGTTTGGCGGCAGGGACTACCACCGTTCCCCCCAGGGCGAGGAAGTCGGGCGTGCGGGCCAAGACGGCTCGGCGCCCCTCAACGCGGAAGACGACTTCGTCACCCAGCCTGATGCCTAAGGCCTCACGCACAGCCTTCGGGAGCGTCACCTGGCCCTTCGAGGTAACCCTTGCCGCAGCGTCCATTGAAG
>JBKQUU010000199.1:0-4329 GCA_052325485.1 Acidimicrobiales bacterium
GGCCTGCCCGGCCGGGCTGACATGGGTGGCAAAGCTCGAGATGACGCGGTCTTTCCGGTTGCGGATGAAATAGAGCATGTACTGCTGCCCGTTGGAAAGTTGCACGCTAAACCAGTCCCAGCCGCCGCCCTCGCTAAGGTCGAGCGGTCCCCACTGGTGGTCCATCCAGGACAGCCCGGTGACATTGATGTCCACGCCGTGGTCGACCATGGTGCCGGTGGTGACCAGCGAGGTCCACGAGTAGTACTTCGAGGTGCCGAGCAGCCCCAGCGAGACGGAGCCGCCGTCGCCCTCCAGGACCGCCGGCTCTGTTGATTGGAGGTGGAGGTCGAGGCTGTACCCCGGGAGGTCGGCGTGCAGCACGTCGTGGCCGCTGCCCCCGCTCATGGACCAACCGCCGGTGTGCAAGGAGAAGGAGCTCTTAGTAGCCGGGAGGAGGTAGACACCCGTCTCGACGCCGTAACGGAAGCTCCGCCGGGACAGGTCGGTGACGGCAAAGTTGCCGACGTAGGCCGGCAGAGGGGTCAGGCCCAGGATCTGGAAAGTCACGTACTCGAAGCCGTAGCAACGCGCTAGCCCCGAAGGTCCCGTCCCCCGCAGGTGACCACTGAAGTACCACCACTCGACCGGCGAACCGTGAGGGGCTTCGTCCCGGGGGACCCTTACCGCGGCGGAGCCGACCGGGGCGGCGGCGGCGGCCACGACCGAGGGTGCGACCGGCGAGGCCGGCACCGGGATCCCGGCGCACGCCCCCGACGGCGCCGGACCGGGCCCCGAGGCCACGGCCGCGCTCACGCGGACCGTGGTAGCCAGCACGCTCGCCACCAAAACGCCGGTCACGAGCGATGTCCGTAGGCGAAGGTGGGAACGGCGAGCAGGCACACCCGCAATGGCCATAGCTCTACAGGCTAGCGAAGGACTTCCCAGCCCAGGCCACCTGCCCGCGGGGACCTGTCCCTGGCCGCCGCCCGGACGATGGCTACCGCTCTAGCGCACCGGCCCCTCTAGCGCACTGGCCCCGTCCGCCGGCGTCACCCAAAGCAACTTGGCCAACGAGGCCCCCATCACCACGGTGGTCTCGCCGACCCTGAGCACCAGGCTGGAGTCAGGGCCCTGCGCCGTCACCGTCGCCTCGCACCCGGGGAGGAAGTGGCGCTCCTCCAGGTACACCAGAGCATCCGGGTCGAAGTTGACCAGTTCCATGACCCGGTTGAGCCGGACGCGGTCTCCGACGCTGGCTTCGGCCAGCAAGGTCGTCGGTACCGGTTGGAAGCCCGAGCCAGGAATGGGGTAGCCGTGGGGGCAGGTCGTCGGGTTCCCCAGCAGTTCGACCAAGAGGGCTTCGACCTGGTCGGAGATGACGTGCTCCCAGCGGTCCGCTTCGGCATAGACCATGTGCCAGGGCAGGCCGATGACGTCGGCCAGGAGACGTTCCGCCAGACGGTGCTTGCGGACCACGCGTATGGCCAGTTCCCGGCCCGACGAAGTCAGGGTGAGGGTGTGCTCGTTCACTCCGATGAGGCCGGCGTCCCGAAGACGGCGCACCATTTCAGAGACGGTGGGAGCCGAATGCCCGACCCGTTCTGCCAGCCGCGCCTGTATGACCGGGACCCCCTCGTCCATGAGGTTGGAAATGGCCTCGATGTACTGCTCGGTGGGCGGGTGGACGCCCGGGTCGTTGGGTGGGTGGACGCTGGGGCGGTCGTCACCGAAGGGCATATTTCAAGTGTAATTTTTCACAAGCGAGCCGGTACATGGCCCTTGTGCTCGTCCACCAGGGACGAAGGACCTTACGTAAAGCCGATGGCAGGCCAAATCGACCGGCTTCGGCTGGGCGACCCAGGCCGGCCGCCCCAGCAACCGTACAGAGTGCCGTAGGCACCGGCTCAGCGTCTACGCGTACCGCAGACGGCCAGCCAGTTGCAGGGCGGCGCCGAGCTCACGCGCCGCCAGCGCCTGGTCTCCACGGTCCCAGGCCGTCGTGGCCGACTCCAGCAGCGTTTCGAGCTCGTCGGGAAAGCGTTGCTGGGGCGGCGCCAGCATTTGGCGGCCGGCGGCGACCGCCTCAGCCAGCCGGCCAGTGTGCAGCCTCACCGCCACCAGAGGCCACAGGCAGATCCAGTACCACGAAAAGGACACGACGGTGGTCCCCCAGATCTCCAGCGCCGAGCGGGCCAGAGGCTCGACTTCGTCGAAGCGCCCGTCCTTCCAGGCCGTCCACGCCATGGTGCCCCGGGCGGCGGCGACGTACTCGGGGTACCCGGCCGTTCGGCCGGCTTCCAGGGCAACCGGGGAAAGGGCCCGGACCGCTTCCACGTCGCCGCGTCGGAGCGCGGTCACGTTGAGGTAGCACAGGCACCGTGCCCGCAACACGGGGTCGCCGGTGCGCTCCACAATCCTCAGTCCCGCCTCCAGCCGCTGCTGGGCCTCGGTCAGGTCGCCGTAAAAAAGCAGCGTCACACCTAGGCCGAACACGACCCAGGCGGTTTCGCGCTCTTCGCCCCTCTGTTCGGCCACGGCCAGGGCAGCGCGATGGTCAGCCACGGTCTGCTCGTCGATCCGGTACCGGGTCTGACGTTCCCGTTGCAGGACGAGGCCCACGTAGAAGTTCTGTTTACGTAACAGGCTCCCGCGGGCCTCGACGACCGGCCGGACCTGGGCCAGGACGGCGGCGGCCAGATCGGGCTCGTTGCGCCAATAGTGGACGTTGGCCCGCTGGTCCACCATGATCTGCAGCCATAGGTCGACGGTGTCCTGGTCTGCTTGCTCGGGGTGCTCGCCCAGCAATTGTTCCGCCTGGCTGCAGGCGGCGATGGCGGCATCGTACCTGTGGTCGGCAATTTCCAGGCCGGCCAGCTCCGAGTAAAGCCGAGCCCGTTCTAAAGTCTCCTCAGTGCCCGTAAGGCGCAAGGACTGCTCTAAAACGCCCCGGGCGTCAGCGTACTTTCCCGTGTACCGCAACGTCTGGGCCAGCTTCGCCCGCAGTTGCCGACAGGCTCCAATGAGCTCGGGGCCTGCCTCTGCGGGGTCGACCATAGCCAGGGCCCGACGGTAGGAGGCGATGGCCTCATCGTTGGCGAAAACAGAGGCGGCCTGGTCGCCCGCCACCTCCAGGTAGTAAACCGAGCGTTCTATTTCCCCCGCCAGGGCGTAATGGTTGCCCAACAGGCCGGCCACGTCCTTCAGGCGGTCGGGCATGGCCGCCTCCAGGCCCCAGGCGGCGCGGGCGTGCAGCGCCCGGCGTTGGTCCCGCAGGATGCCCCGGTAGATGGCGTCCTGGATGAGCGCATGGCGGAACCGGTAGACCGGGTCGGGCGCCCCCCGCACCTCCCGCAACAGACCGGCGACGCACAGCTGCCCCACGACGGCCGCCAACTCCCCGTCCCCAGGGGCCACCACCTCCAGGGCCGAAAGAGGGAACTCGGCGCCCAGCACGGAGGCGGCGCTGATGGTCTCGCGCTGGTCGAGGTGCAGCCGGTCCACGCGGGAGCGGACGAGGCGCTCCAGCGCGTCGGGGACCTCGATGGTGCTGGCGCCGGAAACGGCCCACTCACCTCTGTCCCTGACCAGCGCGCCCGCTTCGACCAGGGAAATGAACCGTTCCTGGAGGAAAAGGGGGTTACCTTCAACGCTGGCGCACACCGCGTCTACGACGTCGGCGGCGGCAACTCCGCCGATGAGGTCGCGGGCCAGTTCCCTTTCGGCGCTGTTGGTGAGAGGCGACAGGTCCAGCCTGAACACCGGGCACGGGGCGTTGGCCTCGAGCGAACTTTCCAGGGCCGAGACCCCTGGGTCGGGCTCGTGACGCCGGGTAGCCAACAGCAGGAGGGGCGCGTCCCGAGCGATGGCGGCGATCTCCTCGGTCAGCCGCAACGACGTCGGGTCCGCCCAGTGCAGGTCCTCCAGGACGAGGACGGTCGGGCCGGTCCCCGCCAGGCGGCTCACCACGGCCCGCATGGCCGCGAACGTGGCCCGCTGCAGCCCCTCGGGGCTGAAGTGGCTCAACTGGGACGCGTCACCGTCGGTCGGCAACCCCATCATGTGGGCCAGCAGGGCCAAGTGCTCGACGTCTGTCCCGAACACGGCCCTCGTAGCCCTCTGCAGGGCGGCGCGCATTTTGGCCTCGCCCTCCTCGGGGGCGACGCCCGTCCAGGCCGACAGGAGCTGGCGGTACAGACCGTAGGGCGTCGAGGAGGCGTAAGACGCACAACGGCCCTCGAGCCAGAGCGGCAACCGCCCTGTCCCGGCACCCACCCACGCCATGAAGCGTTTGCGGCACTCCTGGACGAGCCGGGTCTTGCCCAGCCCAGGTTCACCCCGGACCAGGAC
>JBKQUU010000200.1:0-9877 GCA_052325485.1 Acidimicrobiales bacterium
CCTAGAGGTCACCGGCGCGCTCCCGACCTCCTTGACCACTTTCGTCGGTCGAGAGCGGGAGTTGAGCGCGCTCCGATCGCTGCGGAGGGAGGGAAAGCGCCTTGTCACCCTGACCGGCATCGGCAGCTCTAACCCTCTTAGATGACTACCGGCACGTGACCTTCACCCGGTCCGGCGAGTATCAGTTCCCCCCTTGAGCTTCCCCCGGTTCCGGCTATCCACATAGCTGAACGGCAGCCCCTGCTCGACGCCGTCCCCGCTTCCCGGGGCCAGGCTACGCCGCTCAAGGGGGTGGTACTGGTCAAAGGGGTGGTCCTGGCCGCCAGGGCCAGCAGGACGGTCTGCGCCGGCTTGCACCCTGCGCACGGACGACAGCTACGTCGATGGGCCCTTGGTCACCTTGATGGCCCGGGCATACTTCTTGTGGACCGCCGGCGGGCTAACGCCGGCCCAGGCGGCGACCCGCGCCCAACTGTGACCAGCCTCGCGTAGCCGGAGCACCTGGTAGCCCTCGCAGAAGTCGGCCAGTGCCCGCAGTGCCCGCACGCCTACGAAGGCCAGTTCGGGGTCAGGGTCCAGGCCCAGGGAACCGTAGGCGTGGTGCCGGGCCATCTCCAAGAGTTCCTCGTCCATCAACCGAGGTTGATAGACCGGCCAGCGGACCCTGGGGGCATTTTATACCGTTGACCAGCCATGACCCTTCGGTCGCCCGCTGGTGTGAGTGCCTGGCCGCGATGGCCAGATCCACCAAGCCAACTTTTCGCACCTCCGCGGGCCGGCTTACCCCCGCTGACCAGGGCTTTTGTGGCCAGGGAGGAACTTTGCCGCTATAGCTTGGACGCGCTAACGGCCGGAGTGGGCAACGCCCTTGCCTGCCGTGGCATGCCTGATATTGGCCCCCAATTCCAGGACCACCTGAGCCCAACTTGGCAGTGCCTGCACGTTCGTCCCACTCCCCCACTGCTGGGGCGCTGTCCGAGCACGTCTTCGGCAACCTGGTCGGGCTCGGGACCTTCTATGGTCGAGGGAAGCCTAGTGGCCAAGCGGTCTGCCACCGGTCTGGTCGCCTCGCCGCCTGCCGGGCCCGCCCGGCCGAGAACAAGGCTCGGGCCGGACCGCCATGCCCGCACTGGCCCGCTCGACTACGAGAGCAGTTGAGCGCCAGTTGCTTAAGGGACCGGGATCAGCCTAAGGGACGGCTCTCGCTCCCAGGGTCCACTGCCCTGTGCACCCGCCCTAACGCCGTTATGGACGGCATACCGGGTGAGGCGACCGCCGGAAAAGCTCGATATTATGGGCGTTCCAGCGAGCCGACGTTATGGCGCGACGTTATGTGTTAGAAAACCTTGCTTCACCTTGGAGTTTTTGGAGCACGAGGGCCGCGGCAAGTGACAAGAACCGTCGATCGGAGCGGCTGACCGCATCCCCGACGTTCCTTTTCTGGGCGTCATCTGAAGTGCGACATTGAGCATCGCCGACGGGAAGAAGGCCGTCATTATGGCGCGCTCGGTAATTCCCGTTACCGGGCCGTGAAGCAGGCGCCCACGGTGCAATCGCCTCGCTCCGTCGCATGACGGGCCGGCGCAGCCAGTCGGCGTTCAGCTGCGCCGATCTTTTCAAACCACCGATCAGAAATATCGCGGGTCTTGGGCCAGCTCGAGCGCTTTGCGAAGGGCTGACTCGGCGGAGGCAGGGTCGCCGTCGTACCACTGGTCGCAGGCCGAGACCAGTAATGATTCCAGCTCGTTCTCGAAGCGCTGTTGGGAGGGGTCGAGCATCTGGCGGGCGGCGTCCGTTGCAAGCTCGACTCGTCCGGCGGCTAGCTAGGTGGACGGCGACAACGGGCCACAGGCGCACCCAGTTGACGAAGATCTAGGGGCCATGCGGCGCTTTCATGAGTTCGTCGCACTCGGCGGCCAGCGCCAGCACGTCTTCGTGACGGCCTTCTTGGTAGGCGAGCCAGGCCAGGCTGCCCTTGGCCATGGCCGGCCATTCGGGGAAGCCGACCCCTTCGCACGCGACGGCGGCCGGCGGCCCCAGTTCGCGCACACCTTGGATGTCATGGGCCCCCAGCGCGGTGAGAGGCCTCACCACTGTACAGGCGGCGCGCAACTGGGCCTCGCCTGTCTTCTCGGCCATGGCGAGAGCCCGTCCCAATTGTTCTTGAGACAGTTCAAGGTGACCCCCCAGGAAGGCCAAGTACCCGAGCAGCATCGGCTGCCAACCGTCGCCCACCTTCTGCCCCCGGTCGGCGACCATTTCGATGGCCCGGCGCATGTCCGCGATCACTTCATCACTGACCCGGTAGCGTGCCAGCTCGGCTTGGGCCTTGGCGATCAGGAAGAAGTTGCCGGACCTGTCGCGGACGGTACCCCGCGCTTCGACGACCGGGCGGAGCTCCTCGAGTACAGCCAGCTGGTTGACTGGCTGGCTCTGCGAACGGTAGTACTCGGACCACCAAAACATCAGCCCAATCCACTGCCCGACCGCCGCCTCGTCGGCGCCACCAGGGTCGGGCAACAACTTCTTCGCTTGTTCGAAGTGGCGTAGGGCATCCTCGAAACGACGGTCCTGGGTCTCGAGGCCGGCGAGCCAGGTGTGTAGACCAGCAAGGACAGGGGTGTCGGAGGGGTCAGCCAAGGCGACCGCTTGGTGGAGGGCGTGGCGGGCGTCGTCGCGCCGGCCCGTGCGATCGTAGATGCCGGCCAGTTTGCACCACAGGCTGCGGGCGGCCGGCGCGAGCGCGGTGTCGCTCTCGGCCAGGGACAGGACGACGTACAGCGAACGGATCGCATCTTCATCGGTGATAGACAGTATTTTTTCGTCGCCCACGAGATCGTCGGGCAATGTCGCAGCGCTCATGTCAGTACCCCACAGTTAGCAGTTGACCCCATGGGAGTGAGTGTCGTCCCTGGCCGTCCCCAAAAGGTCCCGCGCCCCGGCAGGGCGGCGGGGGCACGGAGGCACGTCAGGGCTCAGAAGTAGCGCAGCTCTCGAGCCAGCACCAATGCCTGCTCAAGGACCCCCCGGGCGGCGCGCGGGTCACCGTGGTCCCACTGGTCGCAGGCCGAGACCAGTAAGGATTCCAGCTCGTCCTCGAAGCGCTGTTGGGAGGGGTCGAGCATCTGGCGGGCGGCGTCCGTTGCAAGCTCGACTCGTCCGGCGGCTAGGTGGACGGCGACAACGGGCCACAGGCGCACCCAGTTGACGAAGATCTCGGGGCCATGCGGCGCTTTCATGAGTTCGTCGCACTCGGCGGCCAGCGCCAGCACGTCTTCGTGACGACCTTCTTGGTAGGCGAGCCAGGCCAGGCTGCCCTTGGCCATGGCCACCCACTCGGGGAAGCCGATCCCCTCGCACGCCGTCACCGCCAGCGGCGCTAACTCGCGCACGCCTTGGACGTCGTGGCCCCTCAGCGCGGTCATCGGCCTCACTACCATGGCGGCGGCGCGCAGTTGAGCCTCTCCCGTCTTTTCCGCCATGGCGAGACCGCGTTCCAACTGTTCTCGAGCCAACTCGACATCACCCTTTAAGAAGGCCAAGTACCCGAGCATCATCGGTTGCCACCCGTCGCCTATCTGTTGCCCTCGGTCAGGGACCATTTCGGTGGCCCGGTGCATGTCCGAGATCACTTCGTCACTGACCCGGTAGCGGGCCAGCTCGGCTTGGGCCTTGGCGATCAGGAACAGGTTCTGGGAGCGCTGTCGTACCGTACCGCGCGCGTCAACGACCGGCTGGATCTCCTCCAGTACGGTCAGTTCGTTGGCGTACAGGCTCTGGTTGCGGTAAAGCTCCGACCAACAGTTCATCAACTCGACCCACGGCTCGACACATGCTTCGTCGGCATCTAAAGGCTTGTCGGGCAGCAAGTTCTTCGCCGCCTCAAAATGCGGCACAGCATCGTCAAAACGACGGTCCTGCGAATAGTTCGCGCCCAGCCATGTGTGAATTTGCGCTAGGTGCAAAGTACCTGAAGGGCCAACAAGTGCCAGCGCTTGGTACAGAGCGTGCCGTTCGTCGTCGCGGCGTCCAACAGTGCCCAACGGCCCCGCCAGCTTGAACCAAAGCTGGTGCCGCGTCTCGGTGGAATAGGCAGACGGGTCAGCCTGGGCCAGGTCGAGCGCCGCCCGGTACGACGCGATGGCTTCCTGGTTGGCGTAGGCCGCTTCGGCACGGTCGCCGGCCAGCTCGAAATAGTGGACCGCCCGCTCTCCCTCACCGGCGGCGGCGAAGTGGCGACCGAGGATAGCGGCGACTTCGGGGAGCCGGCCCTCGGACAGCGTTTCGAGGGCCCAAGCGACCCGGCCGTGCAGGCGCCGGCGTTCGGTGCGCAACAGCCCTCGGTATATAGCCTCCTGGATGAGGGCGTGGCGGAAGCGGTAGGTGGGCTCAGCGGCGCCCGATAGCTCGCCCAAGAGGCCGGCCTTGGCCAGCTCGGCCAACTGGGCCGGGATCTCATCGTGTCTGCCGCAGGCCGAGAGCAGGGCGAGGCTGGGCTCGGTACCGATGACCGAGGCGGTGCGGACCACGGCCTGGGCGCCGGGGCCCAAGTGGTCGACCCGGGAACGGACCATGCGCTCGAGCACCTGGGGGACCTCGAGGATAGCCCCGTCGGCCAGTCGCCAGGCCCCGGGGCCGCCCACCAACGCTCCCAGTTCCACCATGGAGAACAACCGCTCTTCGACGTACAACGGGTTGCCCTCGGTCCCGGCCCGAACGGCATCGACCACGCCGGGGCCGGCGTTCTCGCCCACCAAGATCGTGGCGAGCTCTTGTTCGGCCTTCGGGGCCAACGGGGCGAGCGTGACCTTGGACAAGTGGGCGCCGAGGGCCTTGGCGATGGCGGCCTCGGTGGCCGACACACCCGGGTCAGGGTGAGGGCGGCGGGTGAGCAGCATGAGCAAAGGGCCCTCCAGGGCAAGCGGGGCCAGGTCCACGGTCAGCTGAAGCGAGGTGGCGTCGGCCCAGTGCAGGTCCTCCAGGACCAGCACAGTGGGGCCGGCCCTCGCCAGGCGGCCGACGATGCTCCGCAAAGCGCCGAACGTCGCTCTTTGCAGGTCTGCAGGCCCCATCGGCGCCAACTCGGCCCCAGCGGCCAGGTCCATCGTGCGCGCTAGGACAGGCCAGAGCTGGCGGTCGCCCATGACGGCCACCAGCGCCCGTTCCAGGGCCGGGGCCACGATGGCTTCGGGCTGGTCGGGAGCCACCCCCGCCCAGCTCGCTACCAGGTGGCGGTACAGGCTGAGAGGAGTCGTGGAAGCGTAAGAAGCGCAGCGCCCCTCGGCCCACAGGGGGAGCCGCCCGCTCCTTGCCCCCACCCAGGCCATGAACCGCTTGCGGCATTCCTGTACGAGGCGCGTCTTGCCCAGTCCCGGCTCACCTTCTACCACCACGACCGAGCCTTTGCCTTCCTCAGTGCCGTGCAAGGCCATGATGAGCGTGGAAAGTTCGGGCTCGCGCCCGACGAGCGGTCCGCGCCCGCCCAGACGTAACTGGCGAGCAGGGGCTCTGGCCCGGGGACGTTCCAGGTAGGCACCGACCAGCGGCTTGGCGTCCATGGCCAGGAGCACCTGTTCGGTGGGCCCCCAATCGAAGACGCCCTCGGTCGCCGCTCGGGTCGCCGGCCCTACCAGCACCGAACCGGCCTGGGCCACCGACTGGAGGGCGGCGGCGGCACCAACGACCCGGCCTACGACCCGGTGGTAGGAGCTAGTGCCGGCCTCGACCGGCGCCGTACCCACGATCGCCGGCCCCGTCTCTACCCCTATACGCAGGACCGGTGCCCCTGGCCCGGGGCTGGCAGAGAGGGCACGGAACGCCGCCCGCACAGCGCGTTCGGGGTCGTCCTCATGAGCCTCGGGGGCACCGAAGAGCGCCTGCAAGCCCGCCCCTGACACCGAGGTGACCGTCCCGCCCAGGCCCTCTACGGCCGTGATGGCGCTAGCCAGGGAGTCACCCAACACGTCACGGAGGTCCTCGGGGTCTTCCTTCAGCGCCGCAGGGGCGGCCAGCACTTCGGCAAAAAGGATGCTCACGACCCGGCGTTCGTCGCCGGGAACGGCCAGCAACTGGCGCGCTCCGGCACCGGGAAGCGTCGAGATGGCGCCAACACGCACCTCCTCCAGGGCGGGCGAAGGCCGCAGGCCGAGCTCTTCCAGTCCGTGCCGGCAACGCTCGTAGGCGCGCAATGCCAGTGACCGTAAACCTTGCGCCTCATACGTCCGCACCAGGGCGGCGGCGGCCTCCTCGCAGGTTGGGTCGTGCTCGAGACAAGCCTCCCAGGCCTCCAGAAGAGCCGCGGGGCCGGGCCTCCCGGCGCCTTTGGCCCGGTCACGAGCCAAGGCGAGGCGGCCTTGCTGGCGGAGAGCGTCTAATCGGTCCCTGGGCCCGATGGCCCAGTCGGCATAGGGCTCGTCGGCCAGAAAGGTGCCGTCCTCGGCAAGGGCAGCCACGAGCCCATCGTCGCGGGCCATCTCGGGGGGCATGGACAGTGCAGATCTCAGCGCCTCCTGACAGCCGTCGGCATCGATCTCGAGCGGCACGTCGAGCGGTACCCAGATGTTCGCCCGGTCGGCCGCGAGCAACCGGCTCGCCGGGCCGCCGAGCTTGGCCAGAACGCCCCGTGCCATCGACAGCGCCTTTACCAGCGCCCTGGCCGCGCTTTGGGGCGCCTGGCCCGGGAAGAGCGCGTCGTAGGCCTGGTCCCGGCTGACACGCCTACCAGGACTGGCCAGTACAAGCTCACAGAGGCGCTTCGCGGGTGGCCTCGGCCACGGGCCGGCGTCTTGGGCTCCGAGAGAAATGGCGAACGAACCGAGCAGCTTAACCTGCAGCCCGAGCTCCTGTGTGCCCCGGCGTTCGTGATCGGTCACGGCCCGATTTTCGCGCGCAACCCGACGTCGACGCGTGGGGCACCGGGCGGTAGTCGCACGGGGCTGGCCTGGCCGGATGAGGCTATCGAGCGAGCGACGCCAGGTCGGCCTGCCCGACCCAGCGTCCCAAAAGGCAGCCTAAGAGCCCGCGAGCATTCGGGCCCCAAGCCGTCCGTGGCGACAGGGCGACAAGAGAGCGGGGACATTTCGGGAAAAGGGTCGTGTGACCATCGCTTGGGCGGCACGGAACGGCCGACCGCCGGTTTGCCGGCTACACCCACAAGCCCAAGGAGGCCCACATGGCAATCGAGCTGGTACCGCTTGGTACCGTACGGATCCAGTTGCAACCGTTCATAACACTGGAGGGGACGCCGAGGGGCACCCGCCACATCGTAGAACTGACGGACATTACGATCGACGGCGAGAGGCTGCAGGCCAAGCAAAAAGGGGCCGCCGCAGCCGACTGGCTGCTAGTGGCCGCTGACGGGACCGGGATGCTCGACGTCCGTTACTGCGCCGAGACAGTCGACGGGGCGCTCCTATACGCCTCCTACGCCGGCAGGGTCGACCTGTCCAAAGGCCTTGGCGAAGCTCCCGTCTACGCCACGCCCTTGTTCGAGACCGGCGATCCGAGGTACGCCTGGCTCAACAAGGTCCAGGCGGTGGCCAGGGGGACCATCGACAAGTCCATGCTCCTCACATACGAGGTGTGCGAAGTGCGCTAGCCCAGCGCGCCGGCAACGGACGCGGCGTCGTTGCGAGGCCCAGACGCCCCTTCCAATGTTTGGATGGCGAAAGACTCGACCGCAGACCCCGCTAATTTTCAGCTGGCCAAGGCGCAGCGGGGCCGGTGGGGTACACCCTCATCCCACACGATCGCCTGCCGCCGCGCCGTGCGGCGACCTTGTTGTCGTGCTGAGTGTGGCCTCGATTGGCGGTCGTCAGCCGCGCGTTCCGGCGAAGTGCAGCGGCCTGAGCACGGTCGCAGACGTGCCCATTTTTTAACTCCTTGAGAAAAATTGGGGCGGCCGTGGAGCCCGTGCCTGCGCCGAGGTGGCGGCGACCACGATCTTGCGCCGGCGACTCGTAGCTCGACCCCGGCTTCGGGTTGTGCGCTCACCCCGCCTAGGTAGTGCCGGGGCTGCTGTCTGCGGAGCCACGCCGGCCAAGCGAGCAGCATCCTGCACAGCCCGCAGAGCCCGGGCGCGGTGGTCGGCCTGGGAGAGCGAAGCGACATCCCTGGCCTCGCCGAGGATGCTCGAGGGCCCGTGCCAGCCGAGGTGCTGTTGCGAGAGGCGCTTCGTCGGAAAACTCCGCGGGCCTGCGCCAGGAGGAACGTTCACTGCGTCGGCTAGGCGGATTGGAGGACGCTCAACAGCTGCGCCCGGCAGGGAGCCGGCGGTCAAGGGACCTGGCCGAGAGCGAACACGACCTGGCCATCTCATCTTGGAACGGCTTCATCGGCCCGGAATGAGGAGGCCCCGACATAAGTGCCGGGGCCTCTGGTGTCGTGTATGGTCAGCGTCGGTTAGGTCACTATGAGGGTGAAGGTCTGGGTGGCATTGCCGCTGTTATTTGACGCCGTGACTGTAAGAGGGTAGGTACCTGCCGTTGTCGGAGTCCCGTGCAGGGTGAGCTCGCCGGCGCTGGTAGACCAAGTGAGCCCTGGAACGGAGCCCTTATGCGCCCAGCTTGGCGTCGGGTAACCGGTTGCCACGAAAGTAGAGCTGAAGGCGACGCCGTGCGTTGCCGTCGTCGGCGGGGCACTGTTTATTCCAGGGGGTTGGCGAACGGTCAATGTGAAGGTCTGGTTGGCCGCCCCCGACGTCGAACTGTAGGCGTTGATGAAGACCGTGTAGACGCCCCCGGTCCCGGCGTCGGGCGTGCCGGAGAACGTCCCCGTCCCGTTGCCGTTGTCGGTGAAGCTGAGCCCGGTGGGCAGGTCGTCGTTACCCTGGAGCGCTGGCGCCGGGTACCCAGTCGTCCTGACGGTGAACGAGTAGGGGGCTCCCACTGTGGCGATAGAGCTGGCCGCTGACGTGAAGATCGGAGCGGCATCGACGGTCAGGACGAACGACTGGGTCGTCGTCCCGGCGAGGTTGGCCGCCTTGAACGTTATCTGGTACGTGCCGCCGCTAGCCGGTCCCGGGTCGCCGGTCAGGGTGGCCGTGCCGTTGCCATTGTTGGAGAACTTGACCCCCTTGGGGAGAGCGCCACTATGCGTCACGTTCGTGACGTAGGCCGTCGGGCTGCCCACCGTGGTGACCGATAAGGAGAACGTATCTCCCGCTACCAACGTCGCCGAGGAGGCGCCGGTGAACGACGGCACCGTCTCTGTGGGACCAGGGGCCTTTACGGCCAGGATGATCGTCTCGGTGGCGGAGCCAGCGACGTTGGTGGCGGTGACTTGGAGGGTGTACTTCCCGGCGGCCACTGCCGGCGTACCCGACAGCGTCCCGGTCCCGTCGCCGTTGTCGGTGAAGGTCACCCCGGTTGGCAAGGTCCCGCTCGTGAGCGCCGGCACCGGGTAGCCCTTAGCCGTGACGGCGAAGTCGAACGCTGCTCCGGCCGTCTCGGGCACCGTTTCGCCACTTGGCATGCTCGGGACCTGGTCTACCGTTAGGAGGAAAGCCTGGCTCGTCTTGCCCGCCGTGCTAGAAGCCGTCAAAGTGATCGGGTAGTCGCCGTTGACGGCAGGCACGCCGGCCAAAGTGGCGCTCCCGGCAACAGGTGCCGTGAAGGTCACCCCCGACGGCAGGCCGCCCGGCACCGACAACTTCGGGGCTGGCGTTCCCGTGGCCGTCACCGTAAAGCCCCCATATGTGCCGACGATGAAAGTGGCCGAGGGCGCAGAGGTGATCACCAACGCCCCGCTGATCACCGTTAGGGTGAAGGCCTCAGTCACGGGACCTCCGACACCGTTGGTGGCGGTGAAGGCCAGGGGGAATGTGCCGTCACTGGCGGAGCTCGGGGTGCCGCCCACGGTGGCCGTACCGTTGCCGTTG
>JBKQUU010000201.1:0-6561 GCA_052325485.1 Acidimicrobiales bacterium
GCCAGCCCGACCCAGCTGCGCGCCTTCATGAAACGGCACCCGCGCGACCTGCTCGGCGAATTCCGCGCCCTCGCCCCGCAGCGGCCGCCGATCGCGCTGCAACGCTGGAACATCGGGCGGGTCGCTCTGGCGGCCGCGATGCTCGCCGTCATCACCGCCGCCGTGTGGGAAACGGGGAATGCCTTCTTCCCGGCAGCCGAGAACCTGGGCGCCTACGCCCCCAGCTGCGGCACCGGCCATTCGATGATCCTCAGCGCCCAGGCAGTCCCGTCTGCTGCCCTACTGCCCTGCATTGCCTCGCTGCCGTCGGGCTGGAGCGTCGGCGGTACGGACATCGCCAGCGGGAAGGCCAGCCTCTCGCTGGACTCCGATCGCGCAGGGCGGCGAGCGGTCAGCGTAACCCTCACTGCGACCTGCGACACCTCGGGCGTCCAGCAGATCCCATCCGACCAGCCCGGCACGCGCCAGTTCGAGCGCCCGCTGAGCCTCGTGCCGCACTACTCCGACCTCCGCTACTACACCTTCCCCGGCGGGTGCGCCACCTACCGGTTCCGTTTCGTGCCCGGTGCATCCCCGGTCCTGGCCGCCGCTCTCGACGGCGCGCTGGCCTTCACACCGCGCTCGGTGCTCGTCGACTACGTCAGGCGGACCGTCGGGCTTGCCTTGTGCGGACGGGGTGCACCATGTTCGGGATGAGCGCGCCGGGCACCGGCGGGCGCGAGGAGGAGGCGCTCCTGGCCAGCCCGCGCTCGGCCGCCTTCCTTACCGTCGGGGTAGCCACGCTCACGGCCGTGTTGTTCGTCCTGGTCGGCCTCCATGGCACGCTGGCCACAATCCAAAGGACCGACAATGCGTGGTTGCGGCTGATGATCTCGGGCCGGGCCCAGCCCCTGACAGTCATCGCCAAGGTCTTCAACGTCCTCGGCCTCGTGTACGTCACTTTGCCCGTGCGCATCGCTCTTGGCGGGTTCCTGGCGCTGCGGCGCCGGTGGTGGCACCTGGCGGCCTTCGCCGGAGCCGTTATCATGTCGGAGCTGCTCATCGGGCCGCTAAAAGGTGCCTATGACCGGCCCCGACCGCCCGGCTCGCTGGTGGCGACGAGCGGTGGGTCGTTCCCGTCCGGGCACGCCGTGGCCGCCTCGGTCACTGTCATAGCGGCGGTCGTCGCGCTAGTGCCCCCGGGTAGGCGGCGCGCCCTTTGGGCCGCGGTCGCGGTGGCGTTCGCCATCTTGATGGGACTTTCCCGCGCCTACCTGGCCGCCCACTGGCTGTCCGACGCCACTGCAGGGGCCCTGCTCGGCACATCCTGCGCCCTAACCACTGCGCTCGTAACCGACCTTTTACAGCGACGCTGGCATGCCAGGAAGGGCCCTGCCAGGAGTGACACGGACCTGGGCAACGTCGTTGCGCCGGGCCGCGCCGAGGCCCGACGGTGACCAGCACCGGTACGGGCCTGGCCCAAAATGATGCGGGTACCCCTCCCGATGGCGAGCTCACGATCGCCATCGCCCCGCGGACCCCACCCGCGGAGCCGGTCGCGAAGCGTGCGTGGCAGCTCGTCCCATCGTCTCGTTACCGGCACCCCGGCGATGTCATCCGCCTCATCGCCAGCGGGCTGGTTCTAATAATGGCACTGGCAGCCGTCGCGGCGGCACCCGGTCAGCTTGTCCGGTCCGGCGCCTCCACGGTGACGTGGCTCGGATCTGGCTCGGCCGGGAGGCTGCTGGTCGGCCTAGTGCAAGTGGCATTCGTTATTGCCGCCGCCGCCGTCGTCGCCGGCGTCCTGCGTTACCGCCGGTTCCGCCTTCTGGCCCAACTGGCAGCAGGTGCCCTCATAGCCGGCGCTGCGCTGTCAGCAATCTTGTACCTGGCCGCCGACAAGCACCCGCCCTCGGTGGCGTTGACTACGGCTCATGGCTCGTGGCTGGCCGGCGCTTGGTTCCCGAGCCCGGCCCTTCTCGCCGCGGCGGCGGCGGTAGCGGTCGCCCTCGCGCCGTGGCTGAGCCGTCCGTGGCGCCGGGCGACCTGGCTCGTGCTGAGCACCATGGTCGGGGCCAGGCTGGTCACCGGCACAGTCCTGCCGGTGGAACTGCTCCTAGCAATCGCGGTCGGGGTAACGGTGGGCGCCGGTGTGCTGGTGGCATTCGGCGTGCCGGACAAGCGCATAGGGCCCGGTGGGGTCGCCGAGGCGCTCGGGTCCGCCGGCTTGCCCACCACTGTCGTCGAGCCGGCTAACGTCCGGACGAAAGGTTCCCGGCCGTTCGTGGGGGTCACGAATGACGGGCGGCGGTTGTTCATCAAGGCGCTGGGCTCAGACGAGCGTGACGCGGACTTGCTTTACCGCGTGTACCGATTTGCCCGGCTGCGCAACGCGGGCGACACCTGGCCCGCCGCCTCGGTCATCAGAGCGGTCGAACGCCAGGCCCTTGTCGGCATGTCGGCCGAGCGGGCCGGCGTCCGGGTCCCGAGTGTCGTACGGGTTATCAGCGCTTGTCGTGGGACGGCATTACTCGTCATGGAACGCGTGAGCGGCAACTCGCTCGTTGACTTTCCACCCGGGGCGATCAGCGACAAGCTGCTCCAGCGGCTGTGGGCCGAAGTAGAGACGCTGCACCGCGCCGGGGTCGCTCATCGCTGCCTGCGGGCGGCAAACGTGATGGTCGAGGGCGACTCTAAACCTTGGCTGACCGACTTCAGCTTCTCCGAGCTCTCCGCCTCGCAACGCCAGAAGGACCTTGACATCGCCGAACTGCTGGCCTCGCTGGCCACCATGGTCGGCGCGGAGAGGGCGGTGTCGAGCGCCGCCGCCGTCGTCGGCCCTGAAGCTCTGGCCGCCGCCGTCCCGTTGCTGCAGCCGCTGGCTCTGTCTGCGGCAACGCGTCACGCCATCGGTCGAATGGACGGCTTGCTCTCGGAGACCAGGATCGCCGCTACGGCGGCAAGTGGTCTGAGCGAACAGCCGTTGGCGCGACTTCAGCGGGTGCGGCCCAAGAGCCTGCTCGCAATTGCCGCCGCCGCTGGCGCCTTCTACTTCATCCTGCCGCAACTGGCGCACGTAGGCAGCAGTTGGCAGGCCTTACAGTCGGCGCACTGGGCATGGCTGCCGGTCGTCCTAGCCGCGTCGGCCTTGACGTACCTGGCCAGTGCGGCCGCGCTGATCAGCGCCGTACCCGGGCCCATACCATTCTGGCCTACGACCCTCACGCAGGCCGCATCATCGTTCGTCAACCGAGTCTCCCCCGCCAATGTCGGCGGCATGGCCCTGAACGCCCGGTTCCTGCAAAAGAGGGGCGTCCCACCAGGTGCCGGCATTGCCGCCGTCGGTGTCAATGCGCTCATGGGAGCCGTGGCTCACCTGGCCCTCATGGTGATCTTTTTTACCTTGGCGGGCCACGAGCTGGCGCATACCTTCAAGCTGCCACCAGCCAGCAAGCTGTTGCTCGTCCTGGCCGTGGTGGCCGCTCTCGTCGGCATCGTGCTCGTCACCAGTCGGGGCAGGCGGTTCGCCGCCACCCGGATCCTGCCCGGCCTCCGGTCGGCCGCCGCCAGCCTACGGACCGTAGCAGCAAGCCCGCCCAAGCTGGCCCTTTTGTTCGGCGCCTCGGCAATGGTGACCCTTGCCTACATCGCCGGCCTCGTGGGCTCGGTCCAGGCGTTCGGCGGCGGCGTTGGGATCGCCGAGATCGGAGCCGTCTACCTGGGGGCTGCAGTTATTGCCGCCGTCTCACCCACTCCGGGCGGGCTTGGCGCGATCGAAGCCGCCTTGGTCGCGGGACTGACCGGCGTTGGCATGCATGCCGGGCCCGCGGTCTCGGCGGTGCTCACCTACAGGCTAGCCACCTACTGGCTGCCGATCGTACCCGGATGGCTCTCCTGGCGATTTCTTCAAAGGCGAGACTACGTGTAAGGGGGTCGCGCGGTGGCGGCGACGCGAACCTCAAGCGCGTGGGAGCGGTCCTCGTCGTCCCCGACTTCGCATGGGAAGTGTTCTTGGCCATCTACATGACGTTCAAGGGGTTCAAGCAGTCGCCCGTCCTCCACAGCGACAGTCCCGTCGCAGTGGTGGACGGTGGCTTCGCAACGTCGGCCGTCACGGGCACACGCTGTTCACAACACCGGAGCATCGACGAAAGGAAGACCAATGATCAAGACAAGACATCTCACAGGAAAGGGGCGACGCGAGTGGCAATGGACTGGCATGACACTTTGATGGGGTCCCTGCTGATAATTTCTGGCGGGTTGACGTTCGCCTACACCAGAGCCGCTTCGAAGATTCTGCTCATCCTGACTCTTATCGGTGCTGCCGCCACGATCGTCATCGGTGTGCTGCTGTTCTTTCATCTTGCCTGAGGCGCTGCATCCGAGCACGTCCATCAAGCGAAGCGGTTGGTTCGAAGGTCCACATCATCGGCGGGCCACGGCATGGGCTGACCGGCGCAGTGGCGTGGTCGAATCTTCAGCGGTGCCGTGCGGCGTGGCCGGTGTTCTGAACGGGTACCAGATAAGGCACGTGTCCAACTCGACCATGTAATCCGGATTGATCGCAAGATCTCCGGGCTACTAAGCTTGCGTCGGGCCAAAGCGGGTCGGACTCTCCAGGGATCGACGAGTTCCGGGCTGCGGTGGCGACAACTAAGCCGGACAAGCAGGCGTTCCTCACGCCATTGTGCGAGTGGGCCTCTGAGCTCGAGAGCCGCCAGGTGGCCCGGTTGACAACCCACCACGGCGTCACTTTGGCCCGGGGCGTAAACGAACGTGCCGAGCACGAGGCATTCGCCGAACTCACGGACGAGGCAAAAACGAGCTCGGTGAGCCGGGTTGCACTCGGCCCCGTCCAGCACCGACACGCTGCCACCCGCGTTCGGTAGGTAGACCGTGCCCGTACCCCCGGCTGACGACAGTCGTCGACCCCCAACGCCTCTGAAGAAGTTCTGCTACCCAGAATCTGTGCCCCGACCCGGTGTCGCTCCACGCCGCCGACCTGCCCCGGGGCGGATGCTCTCACTGGAGCGCTATACGGCACTTCGGTCGCCATCTCAGCGCGCTCGGCGGGACCGGGACTCTTCCTGTCACTCAACGAACACGACCTCGAAACGCTCGAACATTGTCGCCATCTCGGGGTCAAAGGCGACGCCGATAGTGGGAAGGCACCGGCGGAAGAACCTTTCATGGGCAGCCAGCCACCACGCGCGGGTGCGGTCGCCCTCACCCTCGTCCCATGCGAACGGCTCGTCAACTGAACTGAGAGGGCCGACCCGAACCTCGGTCGTCCGCAAAACGGCCCGAGCTTGCCCGGCACCATCGGTGGCGATCCATAACGACCCCGGCCGCGGGAGCGCAGTGCTCTCGAGCTCGTACTCAACAAGGGCACCAGCCGTCGCCCGTTTCGCTCCGTGAAGCACGAGCTCGATCAGCTCGTCGGCCAACTCGACGCTGTCACCAAACGGTTCGACGCTCTCGGGCACAAGGGCAGACGAGGCCACCGCGCCGGTCGAACGGAACCGGTCCCAGAACTGGGCCACCTGCTCGGTGTCGATTGGAGGGAGCGGGGTGCTCACGGCGCGATGCTAGGCCCACGTCGGCCCGAGGTTTGCCTTCCGCCTCCGCCACCATTTCCTCCCGCCTGACGCGCAGGAGCGTTAGGCGCCACGGGGCAACGACGACGACCGGCTCTGCTCGGCGTGAGCCACCGCCAGAGGCTTCTCGGTCGCCGGGCGGTCTGAGGTGCACCTTTGCATTGGGTCAGAGTTTCTCGGGTGTTTTCCCTAGGGAACACCAAGTTGAGTAGGCAGCGTGCCTATGCACTGCATATGCACACCGCTCCTACCAGCCACTTCGTCGGATCTGTGAACCAAAAGTCGCTCGATAGCGGATAACCCCCGCCACCACGGAGCGGACCTGTCCTGGCGCGAAGACCGCCGGGGGTTCGCCCCACACCGAGGAAGAGGACCTGCCGGCCATTGCCGCCCAGCTGCCTGCCGAGCTCAATGCCATGCCCTGGCGCCGGCCCATCAAGAAGCACACTTCCACTTTTCGCCCGCTCCCGTCGTGCCAGATTCGTGCCAGATCGGAGCGTCAGTCTGTGGCTCGAAGTGGCAGGATCTGGCCATAGAAGACCAGTTCATAGGCGGTATGCGCCGCTGACCAGGATCGCTGAGCAGCGTTCGGGACGTTGAGGCCGAAAGGGGATCCGCCCGGCCTCAGCCCTAAGACTCCCTTCGACGTCCCGCGCCGGGACGGGGAAGATGTCCAGAGTCACCGGCTCCTTCGGTTGCCCCGTACCGCACTCAGTAGCTCGGCCAGCGTTTCCTCGAACCTGGCGGCCAGGGAGTACGGGCGGGCCCGCCACATTTGGAGGTGCAAGAGCTGGACCATCGTGGCCGACAGCAGGAACCCGGCTTCCTGGTGCGCCGGGACGGCCGCTACCACCTTGGCTCGCCCGGCCGGGACGTTGACCAAGGAGGACCACAAGAAGGCGAGCTCGTAACCCGCCGGGTACAGACCGGCCCACTCCCAGTCGATGAGCACCGAGCGCCCGTCCCGGTCACGCAGAACGTTGCG
>JBKQUU010000202.1:0-5536 GCA_052325485.1 Acidimicrobiales bacterium
AAATAACGCGACGCCAGCCGTGGGACCAGTCGCGGTTGACCCTTCTGGCGTGTGTGATCACGTTGCCTTCGTAACGGCACGGAACGGCACCGATATAACCGTGAGTCAATACAACCAGAACGAAGACAGGAACTCCACCACCCAAACCGGCGCGCCAGTAAGCCTGGGCTTCACCTCATTTGACCACTTTTGAGAAGTACGAGACCACAACGCCCGGGACCGTGGTTTCGACTACGCCCATCAGTACTTCTGCCCCGCTGCCCTACAGCGACTGTCGTGAGCCCGGCAAAACTGGGACGACGAACGTCGCTCACTAGCGCCCAGTCGCCGCCCGGCCGCGGTGTGGGCCGTTCTCGCTTCGGGCCCCCAAGGTGCTCCACAACATCGGTGGGTACAGGCGAGGGCGTCGCCCGCGTAAATAGCATTTGCGTAACCTGAATCAATTGTCGCTAATGCTGTGACCAGCTGGTAATTATTGGCCCGTCACTGTCCCGTAGCCGACAGGCGCATCGACGTAGGTCATACAATCGCGATCCGATAAAGTTGGGCACTGGCCCAGTCCGGAATTGTGGTCCAGTAAGTCGTAGCGATGCTTGGTGTTGGCGGAGACGACCATGCAGCCCACCGACTCTCCCGAGGGTTAGCCGCCCGAGTTCGGCACGTCGGCGGCCCCGGGGCCTGAAGGGTCTTTTTGCCGGGTCCACGACCATGAAAGGCGTCAGTCACCAGGGTCGTCCCGACCACTGCGGTTTAGGCCTCTTGGTCGGCTCGGCGCTTCGTCATGAGGCCCAGTAGCGCGTCGTCAAGAGCGACGTCCCGGCGCTGGTGGCTCTTGGTTGGCCCCTCACTGGCGACGCCCTCTATTTCTGTCAGGCTGCGGGCGATGGTGAGCAGGCGCCGCTGCCAGTTGACGCGCACAGCTCCCCTCGCCGGGCGCCCGTCACCGCCCGGAGGACGATGGCCAGCGCTAGGGTGGGTGACGATAGCTCGGCGGCGGCAACAAGACGTTGGACCTCGGTGACCTTGGGCGCCGAGACGGTGGTGCGGGCCAACCCCGGAGGCGTGGCCCGGTCGGCGGGGTTCGCCGAGATCATGCCCCACTTGACAGCACGGTCGAGGGCGGCGTGGAGCACGGAGTGGAACCGGCGCACGGACGAGGGCGACAAGCCCCGGGCTAACAGGTCGTGGTAGAAGCCGTCGAGCTGTCGGGCGGTGAGCTTGTCCAGGCGGACGGGCCCGAGCGCGGGCTTGATGTCTTGCTCGATGCAGCGCCGGTGCTCCTTCACGGTAATGGCCGAGCGGGTCGGCTCGATGTCGGCCAACCACCGCTCTAGCTGCTCGGCTACGCTGGTCGGGTAGTTGGTCAGGACACTTGGAGAGGTGCGAGAGCGGCCGAATCGGGCTCACTGCTAATGAGTTGACGAGCTAAAACTCGTCCGAGGGTTCAAATCCCTCCCTCTCCGCTCGAAGGACCGCCGCTCGACGGTCGGATCTTGATGAACAAAGAGGCGTTCATAGGGTAAAGCGAATTGGAGTACCGGGGTACTCCCAGCGTTTTTTCCGATTGCAGCTGCGGGTCGTTCAGCACGGCGTTGGTGGCGGCGATGGCCTCTTCTTCTACAGGCCCGGCGTAAGTCCTGGGCGTTTCGCCGCCCCCCCAAGTCGTCGGGTTCACCACCAGCACCTGAGCTCCCACGGGTAGGGCGCTCAGCAGCAGGCCGAGGTTCGAAGCGGCATTGGTGTGCTCCAGGCGGGCGGCCAGGTCGGACCAGTTGACGACCGTCGGGTCTGTCACCAGACCGAACGGGGTGGCGTAGTGGTACTTGTCCCCCAGGTCGGCGGCGATAACCGGTGTGTCCGTCACTTCGGGCGATATCACCAGGGCTCCCGGCTGGAGGAGGGGGGCGAGCTCGGACGCCAGATAGGCCACGTCGCTCTTCGAGGTATCGACGGTCACCGTCCTGTCCACGAGCACGGGGACGCTCGTCCCGGCCAGGGCCAGCACTGTCAGCCCGGCGACCCAAGCCCGTCCCCGGGCGCGCGCCAGCCCTCCGGCCAAGGGGACCAACGCCGGGACTACGGCGATACCGAGGTAGCGGGGGTCCCAGGAGTTGACGACCTGTCCTGCCGACCAGGCGAGCACCAGGGTGACCAGCGGTACAGCGGTGAACAGCGCCAACGCGGAGGTGCCCGGGCCGAGGGCGGGAACCTGGGCCGCCGGTCGCTCCAGGCTGGCCGCCGGCTGCGCCCGGCGCCGGGAAAGGACGGCTATGACGAGGGCGACGACAATGGCGGCCCAGGCCGCCGAGGCCAGCGCGTTGAAAGAGTCCCCGAAGAAATCGAGCACCGAGGGGTGCGGTGCCCACGGTGCCCCCGTGTTAGTGAGCTGGTAAAGGAACTGAGGCGCCCAGGGGGCGAACAGGGCCGCACAGGCGGCACCGCAAAACCACGTCGCCCGCAATTGCGACCAGGCCCGCTGCCGGGCGGCCGCGGCCGAACCGACGATGACGGTGGCGGCCACCAGGTACAGCCCGTAGTACTGGAGGTAAAGCACAGCGGCCATGAGCAGCGTCGTCGCCGCCCAATAGCGCCGGCCGGCGCCCCGGTAGGCAAGGACGAAACAGGTCACGGCCAGGAGGGCCACCAGCACCAGCCACGAGTACATCCGGGTCTCTGTGCTGTAGTAGGCCAGGTAGGCGCAGGTGGCCACCAGCGCCGCCGCCGCCCTGGCCGCCCAGCGACCGAACAGCCGGCCCGCGGACCACCAGGCAGCCGGGACGGCGAGCAGGCCGGGGACCAGGGAAAGGGCGTGCGTCGCCACCTCGGACGTCCCGAACATCTTCATCCAGTAGTGGAGCAACACGTAGTAGAGGGGTGGGGAGCCGTCGTCCACCAGGTAATGCGGCAGGGAGCCCAGAGGGTGAGAGGCGATCCCGACGGCGATGGCTTCGTCGCCCCAATAGCTCGTCCACAGCGTCCGGCCGTGCAGGACCAGTGCCAGGGCCATGAGCGTCACCACGAAGAGGGCGTCAAAATGGCGCCAGGCGGTCAGCCGCTCGAGACGACGGCCCCGCTCCCGCTTGGCCACCCCGGGGGCGTGCGTAACGTTGGGGAAAGCGGAGGCTCGGGCGGTTCTCGTCGTGCCCGGCTCAGGGACCGAGGACGAGGAAGTACCACTTGGGCCTGGGGCTGGCCTGGTTAGCAGATCTTCCATTCAGCGTCCCTACCCAACGCAACGGCCGGACCAAGGAGGCCGGCTACCGCTACGGCCCAGGCTAGCGGGCCGGAGGTCCCCGGCCCCTCCAGACGTCGTGCGGTCGTTGCCGCTCGATCGCCAGCGTCCTGGGACTGCGACCACCGTACCGGGTGGCACCGGCTGGCGGACGGGCCCGTTCCCACCTAGCTTCTTGACCATGGATGCCAAGCTTTTGTTGTGCGACTTCGCCGAGGTAAGCGGGGGGAAGCTTTTCGTGTCCGGCGCCGGTTTGGCCCTCCTGGCCAGCGCCACGCCCACCCAGCCTTACCGGGTCAACGTCAGCCTCGCCATCTTGGGCCTCATCAACCTCAGTGACACCGATGCCCAGCACAAGATGACCATCGAGCTTGTGCACGTGGCCGGCCGCAACGAGACGCGAGTCCCCCTGGCCGACGAGCTGCCCGAGGGTAACGACCCCGCCGACCGCGGCATGTTCATCGCCTACTTTGTCGCCCCCCGTTCGCCCCAGATGCTGCCGGGCGACGAATGGAGCATGCCCATGGCTATCCCCATGTTCGGCCTGGGCTTGCCCGACCTGGGCACGTACTACTTCAGCGTGCGCGTCGACGGCCGGGAAATGGACCGTGCCTCGTTCCGTTTGATGCCCCCGGCTCCCCCGGACGCCGAGGTGCCCGGGGGCCCGGCGGCGGCGCACGGTGGCGGTCAGGCGGCCGGCAGGCCGCCGTTGTAGCGGGCTCGCAGCCGTAGGAACAGGAAGCTGTCTTCTTCGACCACGTGGGCCAGGTCCAGGTCGAGCAACTGAGCCAGGGGTGGGGCCCCCAAGGCGAGGTGGCCCCCAAAAGGCCTTCCCATCTCGAAAGGCCTTCCCATGGAGGGCTCGGCGTGGGCGGACCAGGCGCGGCTGCTGCCCAGCCAGCCACCCGTAAGCCCGCCCCCAACGCACCCGGTCAGCTTCGGCGAAAGCGTCAAGCACAGCTCGTCGACCAGCTGCGCGGCGGCCAAGGCCGAGTTCAGCGTGGGCCCGCCCTCGCACAGGACGTGCTTGAGGCCCCGTTCACCGAGCGCCTTGAGGGCCGACGCCAGGTCCACGGCGCCACCGCCGGTACCGCTCCTGAGCACCTCGGCCACACCGGCGGCGTTGGCCAAGGCCTCAGGGCGGGTGTCGTCGGCCGTTATAACGATCGGCCTTGGCCCGTCGCCGGTGAACAGACGCGACCCCCAGTCCAATGCGCCCGACCCCGTCACCACCGCTATCGTCGGCAGGGCGGCCTGCCCCCGTTGTTGGCGGATCTCCTGGGCTTCCAGAGGTAGCTTCGCCGGCCCGTAACGCTCGACGCGTACAGTGCCCGCTCCCACCAGGACCACATCGGCCAGCGACCGCAGGACGGAGAACAGCAACTTGTCCCCGGGGCCTCCGAGGCTGCCGGCGCGCCCGGAAAATGCCACCGCACCGTCCAGGGTCGAGACCATGTTGACCCGTAAGAAGGGCCGGTCGGGGGGGACCCGGACGTCCCGGGAGTAGAGCTCGAACAGGTTGACCCGCTCAGAGGCTTCAGGCAAAAGCAACCGCAACTGGCGCTCCTTGCGACTTGTCCCGACCATACCTCAATCTCACCGGCGGTCCGGGACCTCACCGGCGGCCCGGGCCCGCGTTGGGTGCCCGGTCGCTACCATGGCGCTGGTGCGCCAACTGATGACCTTCGCCGCTCTGGGGTCCCGCCAGCCGTGAGCGGCCTGGTCACGGTCGAAGAGGCCCGCCGCTCCGTGCTCTCCAGCTGCCGGCCCTTGGACGCGGCTCAGGTGCCCCTGGCCGGCGCCCTCGGGCTCGTCACCGCCCGGCCCATTTTTTCGACCGAGGCTGTCCCGCCCTTCGCCAACTCGTCGATGGACGGCTACGCGCTGCGGGCTCATGATGTGGCCGCCGGCCCGGCCAAGCTCCGGGTCGTCGGTCAGCTCATGGCCGGTGACGACCCTCGGGCCCTGGTGGTGGGGGAAGGCCAAGCGGTGCGGATCATGACCGGAGCCGCCATCCCCGACGGCGCTGATGCAGTCTGCATGATCGAGCACACACGGCCCGAAGACGGCTGGGTACTGGTCGAAGAAGCCGTCGGCCCGGGCACCAACGTGCGCCGTCCGGGCGAGGACATCGCCGCCGGGGAGGAGGTGTTCGCCGCCGGGGAAAGCCTCGGCCCGGCGCACATCGGCGTGCTGGCCAGCCTCGGCGTCGCTCAGGTGCACGTGTTCCCGCGGCCGCGCGTCGGCGTGGTCTCCACGGGGGACGAGCTCGTGTCCGTCACCGGCCCATTGGCACCGGGCAAA
>JBKQUU010000203.1:0-23251 GCA_052325485.1 Acidimicrobiales bacterium
GGTGGCCTGGTTCCCAGCGGCTCTACTGCGATGCTGGAGTTCGTGACCACGTAAGGAACATGCCCAAATTGGGCACCCCCCTATCACATGCGCGTGTCCACCGCGCGAAAGGTAAATTTTGGGAAACCCGCAAACATTCCGCTATGGCGCAATGACGAAGGCACTGATCACGATCATCGTGATGGCCATGTTCGCCGCGTGCTTCAGGTGGAGCTCGTCGGGAGCCAGCATGTTGGCCTAGGGGATGCGCCCGGTCCTGGCGCCCAGGGGCATACAGCTGCCCCAGTTCTGAGCGACGTCCCTTCTCCTGCGCCGGTGCAGGTCGCGGGACAAGATCGTCGTGGTCATCCAGGCTGGCTGGTCATCCAGGCTGGCTGTACCTCCTCGGCACATCCCCGATCTATTAGGGATTCGCGACCATGCTTGTAGGCCTCTGGCCGGCCGACGATGTAGTGAAGAGCTGACGGTCGTTGGAGCGAGGTCAGGCAATGCAGGTTCTTGGCCTCCGCGGGTGAACACGGCAGGTGCTGTTCCTCAACAAGCATAGAGGCGACTCATCACCGCCTCTCGCGGTCCTTCAGGCTACTCAGCTCGTAAACGGGTTGTACATTAGCAGCGGGCGTATCGGCGCCCACCACCGGGTCGACACAGGCGATTGGCGCACCGGCCACGGTCCTGACTCTGCACCCGAGAAGGGCCAGGCATGCATCGCGGTCCCGAGGCAAGAGCCCTTCCAAACAGACGCGTTTGGTCGAGGCGTCCGTTAGGTCATCCATGCGACAAAGCAGGCTTGCGTCATAGGCGTGCCGCAACAGGCCCTTTTTATCTGGTTGGCTCCGATCGAGGGAATGTACTTGCAGCACGGCCACGATAAACCCCGAGATGGCAACCACCAAAAGGCCAGCGGCCAATACCTCGGTGGGATTGCTCCTCCACCACCGGTTGGATGCTTGGAGGAGCTCATCGTCGCTCAACGTTGGGCTTGCCCGATGTACTTTCTCGGCCGGTCGTCGTGGTCGGAAAGGGTGGCGTCTCGGTGTGCCGCGGTACGAAGGACGGGCAGCCGCCCATCGAGCACACGGACGTGGGGGGAATTAGCCAGTGCAATGACTGCCGGTTGTTTCGGATCACTGAGGAACCGGCTCTCAAGCAGCTTATCGATGCCTCCCATGGAAACGCCCAGTATGGACGCTGCCTGTGGGCGGGTGGACATGGGGCCGGCCATGGTGGGCTCAACTTCATACGTGAAACGGAGCATTACTGCCTCCTCGTCTCCTTGTCGCCCGGAGGGACCCACCTTAGCGCCCTCTAGAATTCTAGAGGATCCGCTACACAGGGAAGATTGGCCAGGGTCTAACAACCGGCCAACCCGGACGACGAGTGAGCGATTCTTCACCGCACCAGCTTGGGCAACGCTCTCCACCGTTGGCAGAGCAGGCCGAGGATTATGGTGGCCCACCGAATGCCCGCCTTCGCCCGTGGTGGCAGGCTGCCCCGTCCTTGTGAAAGCGGCCGGCGCCTCGCTAGTGAGACCGGTCTGCGAAGTCGAGCGCCCACTCCACTCAAACTCGCGGAGGCGAAGAGGCTCGTCAATGACCTCGACGGTGACATGTGTAACTGCCGCCGCCGGCTCAGGTGGTGGGGACGCGACACCTTAAGGGTTCCTGGACCGTTTGCATTGGCCTCGGCCTCCCTCTTATGTCATGGACCATACACCCTGTCGGTGCCGTCTGCGACGGAGTTGTTCGTGTTTGCGAAGTTCTTGGCGCCTCCCGTTATCGAGCCGCCTGACGTCGGTCCTTTGAGCGCCGGGCTAGAACTCGGCATCGCCCTGCACGCTCTTCTCTCAATTACGAAATCTCATCCCACGGTATTTTCACGACGGGACGGTAGTTAGTCGCATCGTGGCAGCTTCCACGAAGTAACGCCAGGGCTGGCAAGTCCGTCGGGTCTCGAAATCAACGGGCTCACCAGCGCCTTTGGGGGACCGGCGGTTCGACTGCCGTGACAGCCCAATACGCTGCCCGGCTCGGCATCCAAGAGCTGGCTTTGCCACTCACAGAGTTCCCAGTAGGTCGCCTCGGACCCGGGGTCAAGCGTTCCGTCCGGCCGGCGGTGGGCCAGAAGGTCGAGTCGCCGCCTTACCAGGCAAGGTTCCTTCTCCCGCCTCATCTCTCGATTGTCGACCTGAGGCACGACGACTAGTAGGGACGTTGGTCACTGTGACTTCTGACGATCGGGTCCTTTTTCGGGAGCCGGCCCCACACGACAACGGCAGCGCGAACTATCAGGTCGCGATCGTGGGTGACGGCGTATTCGTAACGACGATCGGGACCGGCTGAGGGCTCGTCGAGCCCTCTGGCTGCTACCGCTACCGCGTAGTGCGGCCCGAGGACAATGACGTTCCATTCCGAGCCGATGGGGTCGACCGAGCGAGCCGCTGTCGTCCTGACAGTCGGTGCATCTATGGTGGCGATGTCGCCGCCGACGACGGCCAGGAAGGCGGCTCGGTGGGCGAGCTGGTGCAGGCGCGCCTGGGTCCGGGGGTCACCTCCCGAGCCCGCCTCGAAGGTCTCCAGCAGCAGGGCGGGCGGGCCGTTGGTGTCGACCTGGTCTTCGACCTGCCGACTGAACGCGAGCAGAAGCCTCTTGTTGGTGATCGTTGTTGGGTGCCTACCACTGATGATCTCGAAGGGTGTGGCCCGCTCTAGGACCGGGGCGCCCTGGACGAGGGGTATCACCGCGGTCGGTACGTGAAGCTCGGGGGGCAGCAGGCCAGGACGGCCAAAGTACCATCCCTGGGCGAAGCTGGCCCCGGCCAGACGGGCGGCCCACAGGTCGTCCAGGTCCTCTATGCCTTGGGCCAGGACCGTGGCCCCGGTCCGTTCTGAGTAGGCCCTCGCTCCCTCAGCCATCTGGGCGATCTCTGGGAGCCGTCCTCTCATGCCTCGGAAATCGAGCTTCAGCACGTCGGGGCGCACCAGGGGGAGGAGCGCCAAGGCGGCCGGGCCTGCGCCTGCGTTGTCGATGGACAGGCCCCAAGCCGCCTGACGGACGCCCCGGACGGCGTCAAAAAGCGTGGCCGGGTCATCGGTGAGGGCGTCTTCGTCCATTTCGACCACGATGCGCAGGTTGTCCTGGCCCGCCTTGACCGAAGGCAGCAGGTCCCTTGGGCAGGTGGTCATCACCGTGGCCGGCTTGAGGTTCAAGAAGATGGTCGTCCACGGGTGCAGCCGGGCCCTGGTGACGGCGTCACAGGCCCGCGCCGCGCACATCCAGTCGAACTCCGACAGCCGGCCGGCGAGGAGAGCACCATTGAACAGGGCCTGAGGAGACTCCACCCCACTGCCCGCCGGGCCTCGGCTGAGCGCCTCGTAACCGACGACCTCGGCGGTCTCTAGGTCCACCAATGGCTGGAACAGAGTGGTGACAGCTCGACGGTCAATTACCTGGTTGACAGCGGCAACCAAGCGCCGCTCATCTGCAACGCAGCCAGCACCGAGGGCTATCGCCGGCTCACCAGCCATCCCTGGACCGCAAATCTGTTCCGCGCTCAAAGCTCGTGGGCGGATCTTTATCGGGGCTTCGATGCGCTCCAATGACCAATCATGGGTCGACGGAGGTCCTGCCTGCTTAGCCCTCGCAGGTCCAAGGAACGCGCTAATTGGAAAGGTTGCCATCGGCGTTCTCGGCGTTGAGGTCAAATGCTTGCTCACGGAACAGCCTCATGCAGGCGTCCACGACATCGGGGTCCAGCTGCTGGCCCCGTTGGCGCTCAACCTCGGCCAGGGCAACCTCCACGCCTTTGGCGGGACGGTAAGGGCGGTGCGACGACATCGCCTCGACCACGTCGGCCACAGCGATGATCCGCGCTCCGGGCAGGATCTGTTCGCCTCTGAGCCTACTGGGGTAGCCCGAACCGTCCAGGCGTTCGTGGTGCTGGAGGATCATCTGGGCCACCGGCCAGGGGAAGGCGATGCCGGCCACGATATCGTGGCCTTGTTGAGAGTGCTGCTTGATGATCTCGAACTCGGGGGTGCTAAGCCTGCCCGGCTTGCTCAATATCTCCGCCGGCACCCCGATCTTGCCGATGTCGTGGATGCCAGCGGCGGTGCGGATCCCTTGGACATCGGCCTCGTCCAGGGACAGTTCCCGCCCTATGGCACCGGCTAGGTGCGCCACCCGCGTCTGGTGCCCGGCGGTGTAGGGGTCCCTGAACTCGACGGTAGTGGCGATGGTGTGTACCAGAGCGTCGAGGTTGGCGGCGAGCAGGCCCTCAGCGCGCCGGCGTCCGCTGATGTCGACCACCACGACGCCCACCCCGACGACCTGGCCGTCAATGCGCACCGGGTAGAAGCTGCTCAGGCAGTGGTCGGTCCCGCCCGGTTCGGATGCACTGGCGCGGGCGACCTCCACGTTGAGGACGGGCTCTCCGCTGGCGAGTACTGACCGGTAGATGGGCTCCAGCTGGGGCCAGAGGTCGGGGGTTATCTCGGCCGCGGGGCGGCCGAGCTGGTCCTCGACCGGTAGACCGGTGAGCCTGGCTAGGGCTTGGTTGACCCGCAGCTTGCGCAGTTGGCGGTCTACGAAGGCCAGGCCCACCGGCGCTGCCGACTGCAAGGCGTCCAGCAACGCCACGCTGGCGGCGAGTTCTCGCTGGGACTGGCGGAGGCGCTGCTCTAGGCGCTTGTGGTCGTCGATGTCGGTGATGGTGCCCACCCACGCCAGCACGGCACCGTCGGTACCGCGCACGGGCTCGCCCCGTGACGCCACCCACCGGTAGCCACCAGTGGCGACGCGCATGCGCAAGTCGGCCTTGTAGGGGGTCCCTCCCGTCAGGGCCGTGTCCCAGGCTGCCCGTGCCGCTGCCAGGTCCTCGGGGTGCACCAGCTCGAACCAGGACCACCCATCCGCCCGGCCTGCCTCTTGGCCAAAGAAGGTGGTGTACCTGGCGTTCACGCACTCGCTGGCGCCATCCGCGCCTTTTACCCATACGGCGTGCGGGAGCGATTCGGCTAATGCCTCAAAGGCCAGACCGGTCGATAAGCCTTGCATGAGCGCGCTTATGCACCCTCCTCCAGGACGGACCCTGGCTATAGACGTTGTCGGCACCCAAGAAGACTGGCATTAGGTATTCCTAAGAAGAATCTGTAGTTACCCCGACGGAGGCCCCGACCGGCCCGAGCACGGATGGTCAAAGCCTCTACCACGGGTGCCATCCCGTAGGCCCCAAGTTTCGCTGCCCGCTAGTGCCACGGTGGGGCCGAAAGTCGCCTTCCCACGCTCAGTGGATGGGTGTACAACACCACCGCTGGTAGGTCCGCTGGGTCTCGAAGTCAACGGCCCCACCAGCCGTGGCGGGGAGACGATCTCAGTTCGGCTGGAGGACCAGCTCGGCGCTGAGAAGTTCCTGTTCACGCTCACAGAGTTCCCAGTAGGTCCGCTCAGAGTCGGGATCAAGCGGGCCGTTCAGCCGAAGGCTCGCCAAAAGGTCGAGTTGGTGCCTCACTAAGTCAAGTTGTTCTGCCAGCCTCATATCTTCATTGGTTACAAGCGGCCGCCACTGAGAGTAGGGACGTTGGTCACTGTGGGCCGGGACACCCGGCCTGTTCGTCAGCGCACAAATCCCCCTCGAAAGAATCCCGCAGGTCGCCGCCGCCACGGTGGCTGATGGCCGCTTGAGCGCGCTGTGGCTGGTGTCTATGACCACAGGCCTCGCGGTGACCCCCCTGGCCGTGAACAACAAAGTCGTTGACAAGGTCCCCAAGTCAAAGTTCTCGGCCCGCAGCATCGCCCTGGACCCCGGCAAGGTGGCTGCCCTCCGTGGTTCCGCGGGTACGGCAGACGAGAACGGCTGGTCGTCGGCCCGGCCTAGGTAGACTGCGGCCTGGTTTTCGTCTACCAAGACGGCCGGGCTCCGCGCCCTCACCGCTTCAATCCCAGGAACGGCGCAGCGAGGCGTCGTCTTGGCTAGTTCATCTGTAAGGGGTGCCCGTAGCCTCACGTGGCCCTGTTAGCCGCCAGCCAACATGACCATGCCAGCGGCATTGCCATTAAGGACATTGGGTGATCACGTTGTCTTTAGCGACAGCGAAGGTGACTTTGGCGGTGGTCATGTTGTCGGTTGGCCGAAGGTGCCCGAGCCGGGACATGGCAAAGCCGGCACCGCGCGTTAGCAACGGTGCCGGCACGTAGGAGGCTCAGTAGCGCGACGGGGGCAACAGCTCCATGGCGACACGGCCCGTGTGGACGTGCTCGTCTTGGAGCCAGGAAATCACCTTGAGAAGCACTTGGGCCGCCGCCAGGTCGTGGCGGGCGGTGTCGGGGAGCTCGATGGTGATGCTGATGCGCTGGTAGTCGATCATTCGGCGCTCATTTCGGCGACAGCCGAGCGCGCCGCCTTGTCATCGACGATCGCGGCCTTGGCAGCATAAGCAGCGACAAGGGCCTGACGGGCGAGGTTGTTGACGGCGCGGGGCAAGCCCCGAGCGGCCTGATGGACCCGGGCGACGGCGTCGTCGGAAAATAACGTGTCGGCACGGCCCGCCCATTTCACATGGTGGGATACATAACCCGCGGTCTCCTCGGGGCTCATGGGCGGGACCACGTAGCGCAAGGCAAGGCGTTGCTCTAAGGCCGCGAAGCTCCCGAGGCGCAGGCGCGCCCGCAGCAGGGGCTGGCCGATCAAGATGTGGAAGCGGACCGCCGCAGTCCTCACGCCGCCCGGGCGGAGGTCTCGTAGGCATACGCCCACCGGGCCTCGTCGGGCGTGAGGTCGAACTGGTCCGCCACCTCCCCAAACGACTCGTCTGCTTCGACGTGCTCCCAGATGACCTCGGTGCTGATCCCACGCACGGCCGGCTTGCCAAAGCGGACTTCGGGGTCTATGCGCACAGGGGAACCGGGGTCCGCATGCGGGCGCCACCGCACTGGGATATCGCGGTCCCATTCGACTTTTTCGACAAACGACTCGGCGGGCGGGAGGAGGAGCAGCTGGCCGTCAACGACAGCGACGAGCTGGTACTCCGGTGCCACTCCGGCTTCTTCCTGCGCCTCGACCAGGAGCCGTCGGCCCGGCCCGACGTAGGGCTGCTCATGGACCAGGGGGTGAGCTCCCCAGCGGTCACGAAGGATGTCGATCATCCGGCGGAGCTGAGGGAGCGGTACCTGGTGGGCCCGCCGGTACTGGCGCAACAGCCCAGCCTCGATGAACTCCGCCCAGCTGACGGCGTGGCAACCGGTTGGCTCGACGCGGAGCACCGGCCGGTAGGTCCGGCCACGGCGCTCTCCTCCCTCGAGCCACCAATGAAGGGTCGAAGGGGCGAGCCGTAGCAACCGAGCTGCTTCAGCCTCGCTGTACAGCTCTTGGTCGAGGACGCTTTCCATCCTTTGATCATGCCCGATAGCTCTAGCCGTGGAATGGGACACCTGGCTCCTCGCTCTCATCCGAACACGGCGGCAGCGAAGACTTTGGCGGCGTCGGCTTGCATGCCGGGCAGGAGGTGCTGATAGACGGACAGCGTGAACGCGGGGTTGGCATGGCCTAACCGCTCGCTCACGACTTTGAGCGGCACCCCTTCTTTCAGCAGGACCGAGGCGTGCGAATGGCGAAGGTCATGCAGTCTTATTCTGGGCAGCGCCGATCTCGCCACATGGCGGTCGAAAACCTGGCTCAAGTAGTCGGGGTTTATGACCGACCCGTCGGGGTGCGCAATAATAAGGTCGGCAGCTGGGCACAAGTTGCCCAAACGCATTTAGGGCCGCACCGTAACAATTCACTCGGTTCGATGATAACTCCTAACGCGTTATTTGTACTTAGGAACAGCGTTTATTGGCGACCGCGTACGCAGCCGCACTCTGCGTGGCAACTAACCGGGCGCGTCTTCACCCTCGTCTGTTTCTCCATCGGCCCTCACGTTGCCCTTCGGCGTCGGGGGCGGTTCACTCCGTCCTCTCCGTGGTGCGTCCGGGCGCGGCCGCCGCTATCGTCTTCGCCTCGTCAGCGCCGGCGTTCGGGGTGTTCCGCCGGGGCCTAGGTCGCTGGCTCAGGCTGCCCGTCGTACGGGCGAACGCCTATTACGGGAGCTGCGGATGCTTTATCAAGCGTCGCGGGCACTCTCGGCGCGGTAGGCAGTCCTACCCCAGGTCAACGTCCGGCCCCGTCACACGGCACGGCCGCTGCGGGCCACGGCAAACTGGTAGCTCTCGTCGTCACACGGCACTTTCGCCGGCTGGCCCTCTCCTCTCGGGTCGCCCTTCAGCACCGCCGCGCCCGCCGGCGCGTACTGCAGGATGTAGGCCTTGCGGGTTCCGTCCGTCACATTGGGGCCCGTCAGATGTGGTGTCAACGACGAGAACACGACCACGTCCCCGGGAGCCACGGGAGCCGCAACTGGCGGGGCCGGAGGCTCACCAAAACACTGCCAACCCAGGGGATCCACCCACGTGTGCTCCAGGGTCCCCAGGCGGTGCAGGCCGGGCACGATCTGCGGGCAGCCGTTTTCCAGTGTGGCCTCGACGAGCGGCACCCAGCACGTCAGGTACTGCTGCGGCATAACGAACGTGTAGCCATTGTCCTGGTGCCACGGGAACCGGCGCGGTTTTTCGGGCTTCTTGTACACGGCCTGGTCCCAGTACAGGTTGACGTCGGGACCAACCAGGTCGATGGCGGCGCCTACGAACACCTCGTGCTTGGCGAAACTTTTCAGCACGTCATAACCGGCGACCAGGTGAATGCTGAACGTGATCGCCCCCTTTTCGCTGATCCCGGCGCGCCCCCCGCTCTGGGACAACTCTGCTTCGCGAGCGCGGTCCGCCTCGTCGGTCGCTTCTCGCGCCCCCTCGACATCTTCGACCGGGAGCACCCCGCGTAACACGACGAACCCGTCCCGATTGAATGCCGCCACTTGATCTGCTGTCAGGTGCTTTGCCGGTAAAGACGCATCGCGCCATTCAAAGCCGACATTCCACGGGTGTGGTGATAGCTCGCTGCTCATGGTCGCTCACTTTCTGTAGTGCGCTGTCACAAAACCTTAGAACTCCCGCTCGAACGCGTCCAGGAACTCGGACGCTTCGTCGTCGGTGAGGAGCTCCTCAATCTTGAAGATAAACCCATTACCCCCGTCGTGCTCTCTGGCCACCCGGAAAGCGCCGGCCCGGTCGACGTAAATCTGGCACATCTTGCCGCCGGCACGAATGCGGTGAAGGACCTCCGGCCACTGGTCCGCCAGCGGCACGCCGTCCCCCGGTTGCCATTGTATGCCCTTCAGTTTCTCGATCGAGACCAGGCGGTCGAGGTGCCTCAGCTGGCCTTTGCCGTCCATATGGTAGAAGGCATAGTCCAGGGCGGCGCAGCACCGTTCGAGGTCAGGGCGCACAAAGCGGTCGAAATCGACCGGCCCGACCATGTAGCAGAAATCGCTCTGCAACATGTACGTCCGGGACGGGCACCAGACGGGCGCCCATGCCGACGACCCCTGTGACCGGGGCGCGATGAGAGCGTCCAGCTGATCGTAATAATACAACCAGGCATCCGTTATGAGCCCGCACAACCGCTCGACCTCCTCAGGCACATCATGGAGGTCGTACAGCAGAGGCTGCGTCCCCCGCAGGCTGGCCAGGATGTCCAGGTTGCCGCCCAGGTCGGCATAGCCGATGGCGCCGTCCCGTCCCCACCGTTCGCACGCCCGGTCCGTGGTCGCTAGGACCCGCTGCCAAAAGGCGTTCGCCGGGTCCTGCTTTATGGCTACCTCGGAGAGCGACTGGGTCGGTGCACTGTGGAACCAGGTCGTCCTCTGGCCATGACGGTGCTCCCACTCAGCGCCCAGGAAGGCAGCGGCGCTGCCCGCACCGAAGTTGCAGTCCCACCTCGGGTAAGCGTCGGCGTAATAGTGAGTGGCGTCCAGCCGCAACTGGTTGTGGTCGAGGACCTTGTCAACGGGGGTACTCTCGGGGAACTGGCTGAGGAACATGTCGAAGGCGCCCCAATCGATGCCCTCCCGGGGCTCGTAGGTCTCGAGCACGATCATGGGCCGGCCCAGCTCGCCGGCCCACCACGCACCCCAATCTTGTTCCAGCTTGGTCCAGTCGACGTCTCCGAACCTGGCGTACTTAGCCACGACCATTCCTTTCTGAACCAGATGACCCCAACCCCGGCGGGTGCCGAGGCCCCGCCGGGCTTACTACGAACGGGTGCTCGGGGCCCTTGGCCACTACCCGTTCCTCCCAGGGCACAGCCATCACCTGAGAGCGAGCCCGGCGATGCCCTTTAGGAACTGACGCCGCATGCCGAGGTACAACAAGAGCAGCGGGAGCACCGAGAACACCACGCCGGCCATCACGACCGGCACGTCGAAACCCTGACCACCCGTGTTGGTGGCCACGTTGTAAAGGCCGAGCGGCAGCACGGCTTTACTGTTGGACTCAGTGAGGATCAGGGGCAGGATGAAGTTGTTCCAGGCGCCGAGACCGGCAAAAATGCTGACCACCCCGAGGACCGGCCGGGCCATGGGCCAGACGAGACGCTTGAAGACGACGCCCTCGCTGGCACCGTCGACGGCCATGGCGTCGTAAAGCTCGGCCGGGATCAGGCGCACATAATTGACGGTCAGCAGGACGCCGACAGCTATCTGTGAGGCCGCGGTAACCAGTACCAGCCCGTAGAGGGTGTCGTACATCCGGAGCTTCTCGAGAATTACGTAGTTCGGGATAATGACAGCCTGGACGGGCACGGCCAGGCCGAACAGGATCACCTTGAACGAAACAGCGGCGAAACGCGAGCCCCGCCTGACTATCCGGAAGGAAGCCAGCAGCGAAAGTGCCACGACGAGGACGATGGTCCCGGCGGCGTAGATGACGCTGTTGAAGAAGTCGTGCACCAAGCCCGAATTGGAGAAAACAGCCGCCCACGACGACAGCGAGAGGCCGCCCGTGGGGATCCAGGCATTGGCGGACAGGAACTGACCTTGGGAGCGAAAGCTGGCCAGCACCATGTAATAGATGGGGGCGACCACTATGAAAAGCCACACCGTGCCCAGGACGAAGGCGACGAACCGCGCCGGTGACTTGGCCCGGCCGACGGAGGCCAACTGGCGCCCGGCGCTCCGGCGAGCGACAGCACCTCTGCGGGCCGGGCGGGCCGGACGCGGAACAGCCCACCGTGCCTTCTCGGGCGCCACGCTGACCGGGGCCGAGCTCAAGAGATGCCCTCCTGGTTGCTGCGCATGGTACCGAACCCGGTGAAGCGGACCAAACCCACTGCGAAGACGACGCCGATCAAACCGAGCACGACGGCGAGCACGGCGGCGTACCCGAAGGTCGTCTCCGTGAAACCGACGTCGTACATGTCCATGGCCAGGACCATGGTCCTGTTGTCGGGACCGCCCAGGGTCAGGATATAGATGATGTCGAAGTAGGTCAGCGAGCCGACGAGGATCAGCGTCGACGAGGTGACTATCGTGTACCGCAGGTTCGGCAGGGTGACGTGGCGGAACGCCTGCGAGATGCTGGCCCCGTCCACCTTGGCGGCGTCATACAGCTCAGCTGGGATGGCCCTCCGGCCTCCCTGGTAGATCAGGGTGTGCAACGGTGCGAACTGCCAGGCGATGATGGCGACGATCACATAAAACGTCAAGCTCGGGCTGCCCAGCCAGTTCCGGTTCAAGAAGTTGAGGTGAAGGCTTGAAGCCACCGAAGCCAGCCCACCAAAACTCGGAGTAAGCACCCCCTGCCACATGAGGGCGAGGCCGGCCGTCGACATTAACAGTGGCACCACGTAGACGGCTGAGTAGAAGGCGCGGTAGCGCTGGCCGCCGGCAACGAACAATCCGAGCGCCAGCGACAAGGGTGTCTGCACCACCCAGCTGAGCCCCGCCAGCTCGAAGGTGACCACCAACGAGTGGTGCGCCCCCGGGTCGGAGAAAAACCTCGACCAGTTGGCAAAGCCGGCCCAGTGCAATTTACCGATAACGTCCCAATTGGTGAAGCTCAAGAACAGCGCGAAGAACATCGGGATGACGATGAAGGCGCCGTAAAGGACCAGCGTCGGCGACAGGCCGGCCAGGTCGGACCGCAGGCGCTGGCGCCGCGCCGACGGTTCCGGCACACGGCGGCGCGCTACCGGGGAACGGGCCGGCAGTGCGCCCGACGTTGTCATGGTCACGACTTTACCTCGCACGCTCCAAGCCCTCATCCGAAACGGGCCTGCCCAAGTGTGGTACCCACCGCGTGGTGGCACCCGGCCCGTATGGCCGGTGCCACCACGTTCCTGCGGTATTAGGCCCCTAAGAGCTAGCTGACCTTGTACTTGTTCATGACGGCGGCGTACTGGGCCGGGGTCTCAGTCAAGTTGAACACATCGGACAGGTTGTCCAGCATGGGTATGGCCACGGTTGGCCCAAGGTACTGGTCCCAGGAGTACTGGAAGTACGGTGCCTTTTGCACCGCGTCGTACACGGGCAGCAGGTAGTTCCCCAGATTTGACGCCTTGACGAAGCTGGTGACCCCGGCGATCGTCGGCACGGTGGCGGTGGAGATCAGCTGCTTGGCGTAAGCGGTCGTGTCGAAGGCATAGCTCATGAACTCTTCGGCAACATAGGTCTGGGCCTTGGTGAGGTGCGCGGCCAGAATGCTGTAAACCGATGTGTTCCCGGCCAGGTCACCAGAGTTGCCCATGCCTCCGGCCACCGTCGGGAACGGGGCCAGGCCGAGGTCTTGGCTCGTCACGAAGGCGGGGTCATCGGAGAAGATGCTGCTTATATCCCAGACACCCATGAGCTCCATCGCTGCCTTGCCTTTGTAGACCAATGCGCTGTTGACGCCCGTGGTCCAGGACGTGGAGTCGTAGCCCACCTGGAAGGCGTTGTCCTTCACCAGCGTCTGGATGCCGGCGAGCGCCTCTTGGACAGCGGGCTGGGACCACTCGCCGTTCTTATTTCCCTCGATGTTCAAAAAGGCCTGCGGCCCCCCTATGCGGTCGCTCAGGTACTCGAGGTACATGAGACCTTCCCATTGGTCGGCGTTGCCCAGCGAAATGGGGATTTCGCCGCCCTTGTTGAAGATCTTGACGTCACTGAGCAACTGGGCCCACGTGGTCGGGAAGCTCAGGCCGTACTTCTTGAAGACGGTCTTGTTGTACAGGAAGAACACCGGTTGGGTGCCTTGGAACGGCATGCCGTACACCTTGCCGTCGAAGCTCACGCCCTTGAGGGTCACGGGCAGGAAGTCCTTCACCCAGGACGGGTGCCCGGCGTCCATGACGCCAGGGTCGGCGAAGGGTTGTACGACGCCGGCGGAGATGTACTGCTGCAAAGGCCCGCCTCCCCAGGAAATCAGCAGCGCCGGGGGCGTCGAGCTGGCCAGGGCGGCCAGGAACTTGGCCCGGTAAGCCTCGCCGGCGACGGACTGGAGCTCGATGGTGACCGTGTCCCCGGGGTGAGAGGCGTCAAAGCTCTTGGTCAAGGTTGTCCACAGGTTATTGAGGTCGGTGCCCCCCGACGCCCACCATACGTTGATGGACGCCGTGGGCGCCTTGGCTTGAGCGGTGGCCGAGGGTGCCAAGGCACCCATGGATGCCGCACTGACCGCCAGTACTGTCAGCAATCGGCCGGCCTTGGGCCATCTCGACACGGAACGGTGCATTGGTATGGTCATACTGCTTTCTCCTTTTCCCTTTAGGGTCGAACCGCCTTCCTGGTGCGACGGCCTCGTGGACCGTCGCACCAGGGCCCACCATTTGGGCCACATGGCGCTGTCTTGGTCTGGTAGTCATCCGGTCCCCCCTGGACCACCTTTCGTTATGCGGTGCTCAGGCTCTGAGGTTTCCTACTGCAGGCCGCTTCGAGGATCTCGACGAGACGCGCGCGCCGGGTGCACGAGCGTAAGCAGAAGGACTCGGCCACAGCGTCAAGCGTCTCACCCGAGGCGCCGGAAAAGCACTGCGCGAAGTCGTCGACCATGGGCTCGGCCAGCAGGATGTGCTTCACCAGTACGGCGACCCAAGACGCCGGCCCGAACGGGTAGGGCGCGAAGTCGGGGTACTCCTGGCTGAACGTGTCCTCGACCGGGCCCATTATCCCGGGCACCTCGGCGCCCGTCGTCCCCCAGGCGTCGACTCCCAGGCGCGCCTTTTTCTCCAGGACGGGCTTGATGCGCTCCACGTACGGCGAGGTCGGGGAGGCGTAAACGAGGCCCTGCAAGCCGACGTCCTTGTACGTCCACAGCGACCAGCCCGCCCTATGGGCCTCGTAGATAGCCAGCTGGTCGGCCAGCAACCGGTAACGCTCCTCGTCGCGGGCGGCGTCGCCGGTGTAGACGGGGCCGAACTCGCCCACCCAGATGGGGGTCCCGGTGTCCCGCATGAACCTGGTGCGCTCCAGGAACACCTTCTCCACGATGTCGCGGTCCACGTACGTACCTCGTGATGTCCCCGGGTAGCCACCGCCGTCGGCAAAGCCGGGCAGGGCGTAGTCGTGGCAGGTGTAAACGGTGTTGGGCCACACCTCCTCGAAGACGCTGAAATCGGTGGAGTAGCGGTTCCCGTCGAGGAACAGGATGTGGCGGGAGTCGATGGCCCGTACCGCAGCGTGGAGCCTCTGGTAGAACGGCCAGATGGCGGTCCCTCTGGCGTCGCCCGGTTCGTTTACGGGGTTGTAGCCGGCCACCCACGGGTTGTCCCGGTACCGTCTCGCCAGCGCCTCCCACAGGTTGACGGCACGGTCCTGGAAGTGCTTGTGCTGCCAGAAGGCGGCCCAGTGCGTGGGGTTGTCGCTGTGCCAGTGCTGGTTCTGGGCGCCCGGCAGCGCGTGCAGGTCGATGACGCTGTACAGGCCGTGGTGGGCGCACCGCTCAATGGCCCTGTCGAGCAGGAGGAAACCGTCCTCTTTAAGTTCGAAGGGCGCCATATCGTCTTCGAAGTGCCGGTAGTTGACCGGTAGGCGGACGCAGTTGAGGCCGAGCGAAGCGAGAAAGGCAGCGTCTTCGTCGGTGAAGAACACGTCGAGGAACCGGGAGAAGAACCGCTCATAATTGTCCTCGCCCAGGACCTTGAAAAGCGCCCACCTCTGGACGGACTCAGCCGACGGGTAACCCGTGATGAAGTTTTCCATGTTCATCCAGCCACCGAGGCCCACACCCCGCAGCACCACGGGTGTACCGGAAGACGTCTCGATCCGAGAGCCGCGGGTGGACAGCCAAACACCTGCGTCCATTGGCGCGTCCCTCACCCCCTCAGCGACCTCCCGAGCTCGTTGTCCCATTTCTTGGGACGGAGACCGGGAACGTCACGGGGCAGCTTACCGACGCCGCCCGGGGAAGTCAAGGGTGCCATTATTCTGGCTACGAAGTGGCTCTATGGTCCCTGGAGACGGCTTTCGCAGGTCGCCCCGCGGGAGGGCTAAGGTGGCCCCTGAAAGGGGTCGATTGGGACATTCTGGTGTGAGTAACAAGCGACGGATGACCGTCCGCCAAATCGCCGAGACAGCCGGCGTATCCCGCATGACCGTGTCACGGGTGCTCAATAACAGCCCGGGCGTCGCCGATGCCACCCGCGAAACGGTTGAGCGGGTGGTGGCGCGGTCCGGTTTCGTCCGCAGCCGGGCCGCACGGGCCCTCAAGAGCGGCCGTCATGGGCTCATCGACCTGGTGGTGGTCAGCTTGGGGACTGACTACGTGACCCAAATCCTCCGGGGCTTCGAAGCCGCCCTCGAGCCGACCGGCTACCGCCTGGTCATCTCGTCGCGGAGCAACGAGGACGAGAGCGAGCGTAATTGGCTCAACAAGATCTCCGATGGTTGGACCGACGGCGCCGCCCTGGTGTTGTCGGCTGGGCAACCGGCCAGGCTCGAGGCCCTGAGGCGCCTCAATGTCCCGTTAGTGGTCATTGACCACGAGGGTGGTGTCGGCTCGGACGTCCCGGCCGTCGGGGCCACCAATTGGGACGGTGCGCGGGCAGCAACGGAGTACCTGCTGGCGCTGGGCCACCGCCGGATCGGCATGTTCCGCGGGCCCGCCACGTACCGCTGCGTGGCCGAGCGTGTCAGCGGGTACCGGTCGGCCATGGAGACGGCGCAGGCCCCCGTTGACGAAGCCTGGATCCGGGACGGCAGCTTCGACCCCGGGGACGGCTACAACCAGACTCTGGCCCTGCTCGACCTCCCCAACCCGCCGACGGCCATTTTCGCCGGTAACGACCTTCAGGCTTTTGGCTGTTACGCGGCCTTACGCGAGCGAGGGCTCCACGTGCCGGACGACATGAGCGTGGTCGGTTTCGACGACACCTTTACCGCCGCTCTTGTCACGCCGCCCCTGACGACCGTCCGCCAGCCCTTGGCCGAGATGGGCCGGGTGGCCGCACAGACACTGCTCCGCTTAGTGGAAGGTCAGCCCCTGGACAGCCCCCGGGTCGAGCTGGCCTGCTCTCTGGTGGTCCGCGAGTCCTGCGCGCCTCCAGAGCCTGTTGGATGACAGCGCTCGCCCGCGCCTACCAAACGCGTACCCTAGACGTGCCCGGCGCGAGGCCGGCGATGGGCCCTGGCGGGTAGGCCCCCCCCGGCTCCTTGTGATCGCCGAGCAGGTCGACGTCCAAGACCAATGGGCTGCCGTCGCGCTCCTCGAAGTCGGCGTCGGCCAAGCGCACTCGCGGCAGGTCGGCGCCGGTCACCACGTTGAGGCGAACGCGCCCGAAGCGCTCCGGTAGCCTCACCTCGAGATAAACCTCGTCACCCTCGTCGACGACCTCGAGCGAAACGTCCTCGGCGAGGGCGAGCGCCGACCGCTCGCCTGTAAAGGCTTGCGCACCAGGCGCGTAGACGTTGTCGCGCAGGTACGCGGGCTGCTTCAGGCCGATGAAGCGCTGCAGATCCCCGGAGGGCTGCTCGGCGACGCGGGCTAGGTACTCGTCGAAGGTGGCGGGGTGGCCGTCGTAGCCGGCGGTGCCGTACCGGGCCGGCGGTTTGGCCTCGGTCACCCGTCCGTAGGCCTTGGCAATGTCGCCGCCGAGGAAGACGTTGCCGATATAGCGGTCGTCCCCGCCGTAGATCACGGCGTACCCCGCTACCTGCGTGCTGTGCGGCAGATGGTAGGGCGTGGCCCGGTCCATTACCGGCTCCAGGCTCACGGTGCCGCCTACGAGGTTGTGGACGAATGCACCACCCTGGCTGAACGACTCGATCGCCGCCGGCGAGGCCAGCACATTGTGCTCGACGAGGTACGGCCCATGGCTCACCTCCACGAACAGGTCGCGGTTGTTGCGGTAGTAAAGGTTGCGGGACACGCGCGCGCCCTGAGCCTGCCAGTCGAGCCAGGTGCCAAGCGAGCAGTCGTGTACCCGGTTGTGGCTGATCTGGACGTCGATGGCGGCGTGCAGCTTGATGCCGGCGATCTCATAACCGTAGAACTCGCGCTTGACCCCGATGTTGTAGATGTGATTGTCCTCGATCGTCGAAAAAACGCAGCCGAGATGGCCGACGATCCCGTTCTGGCCGCAGTCGAAGATGGTGTTGCGCCGGACCACGTGCGAGCCGATGTGCTCCCGGTCCCAGCCGATGTGCCGGGCCGCGAACACGGACTCGAGCTGGTACTGGTAACCGGGCTTGTCGCCGCGCAGTGTGAAGAAGTTTTGCCCTGTCGACGCTTCCTTGCCGAGCGAGATAGCCGAGCACTTTGAGTCGTGGATGACGTTGTCCTCGATGACCCAACCCTTGGCCCAGTTTGGACCGATGAGGCCAGGCTGTTCGGCTGTCGGTGGCGCCCATGGGGTCGCGGCGTGGGCGAGCTCGAAGCCGCGCACGGTGATGTAGTCGACGTGGTGCTCAACGGGGGAGAACACCGACCGCCGCACGTTCACCTCGACGAGCTCGGCGTTGGGGTCGGCTCCTTGGAAGTTCGCCCAGATCGTCGTCGCATCGTCGCCGACCTCGGCGTACCAAACGAGACGGGTCTGCTCGGGGTTGCGCACGCGCTCAGTCACGCCCGTCCAGTGGTCGACCACCTCGGTGCGCAGCGGCGGGTCGGCCACGTCCTCGGGCCGCTCCGCCTCGTAGAAGCTGAGGCCGTTGAGGTAGACGTCGCCTAAGTGCTTGTGGGCGGGCGCCTGGGGCTTCACGAGCCAGTCGCCCGCCACCTCCTCGGCAAAGGGGTTGTAGTCGCCGAAGAGCGAGTTGGCCACGGACGCCCGCCACACCGTGCCACCGTCGGGCTCCCATCCCGTGACCCGCTCCGAGCCCTTCACGACGACGTGCTCACCGGGAGCGGCCTGGTAGGTGATGCGGCGCTGGTCGCTCAGGCCGCCGCGGGCCGGGCGCACCCACTCGCGGAACTCGCCTCCGTGGACGACCACGGTGTCGTCGGGCCAGGCGCGTCCCGCGGCGCGGCTGATGGTGCGGAACGGGCGGCCCTCGGAGCCGTCGGCGATGTCAGAGCCGTCAGTGGCTACGTGGAAAATGCTCATCGGTTGCCGTCCTTTCTCGTTCGGTCCTTCAATCAGCTGGGGCCGCGACCTCATGAGAACCGTAGCGAACGAGCTTTGGGGACGCTCCATCGGCGCGGGACATCTGGCACTCGGCTGTCTCGTCCCTGTCTATCATTACTGCCCCGCTCGCACGCCCCCGCTGCTTTGGGGGTTGGTGCGACAGTGGTGAAAACCCGCCGGATAACGACTGCTGGACCGGGGGCCTGATCGTCTCCGGACTGGCCGTCCTGGTCAGCCTGGGCCCCTCCGGGAGCGACAAGTGAGCTGGGTGCCCCCCTCCCGAACGCCTTCCCGGCCCCGGCCCACGGCGAGCAGGGATGCCCCGTTCGGGGCCGCTAACGCCGCCCACCGAGCCAGAAGTCAGGGGACCGCCGTGCCTGTCCCTTCACTCCCGGGACATCGGCTTATTGGCTAAACGGCTATGACGGTTGCCGTCACCCGCCGTGATTTCAGGAGCGCCTTGATGTCGGGCTCATCACTGGTGAAACGTGCCCCCCGGGCGGGACCAAGAGCGCCACATGAGCGTCCACAAGGTCCGAGGTGCCACTCGACCGGAGAAGTTCCCCCACTTTCTTTGCCGCCACCTCGTCGAACGCAGCGACGTCCAGGCCGGGCAAGGCGCGGCAAGATCTGCTCCCGTCCGCGTTATCCCACACGGGCGGCAGCTCCGCCGTGGCCCTTGTCGACCCGGGCAACCGGGGAGAGACGACCCCAGCGCGGCAGCCACCTTGCTCGAGGCCGCCGTTTCGGTGCAGGAGGCTCAGGCCCAACCGAAGTAAGCCTGCGCCTTGCGCCGGTCCAGGCGGTCGATCTCGGTGGCGGCCCCGGCCTCATCGAGGCCTAACCAGGCCCTATGGCGAGGCCAAATGCTTCGCCAGCGACATGAATGAAATTCGGCTGCGACTGTGCTCCATCGAGGTTCACGCGCCCGATCGTCCCCGCGCCACTGAGACCGCTGGCATAGTAAAGCTCATTGCCGTACACTGCGATACCCGAGCTCGCCGGAGCGGTCAGGAAGTGCCTGTTTACGTTGGTACCGTCGATATCAGCCCGGCCAACGGCCGTTCCTCCCTGTAGAGTCGCTCCTCCGTCGCCCCAATAGATGTACTTGGGGCCGACCGCCATCGATACCCCGACGTTGCTCACGCCCGTAATGAAATCTTGGTCGACGCCGGCCCCGTTGAGCGTGGCCCGACCAAGTGTCGCTGCCACTCCGCTGATATCCACATTGCCCCAATAGAGGTAGCCGCGGTAGGCGAAGACGGCTCCTGCTTCGGGGTCGTTTATGAAGTTGGTATCGATGTCGGTCCCGTTGAGCTTCGCCCGGCCGATCCCGCCCGTGCTACCCCCGTTTGCCGTTCGAGGCCCAGTAGATGTAGCCCCCGGATACCGCGCCCAGGCACGAGCTATTGCCGACCTGCAGGAAGTTGGGGTTCGCGTGCGCCCCGTCCAGGTCGGCGCGTCCTACTGCGTCCCCTTGGTCTTCGCCCCAGTAGATGTACCCATCCGCTACAGCCACGCCGCAGGGGTTCCCGCCCAAGTTGGGAATGAAGTTGGGTTGCACCCCTGTCCCGTCCAGCCTCGCCCGGCCGATGCTCCCACCCTGGTCGGCCCAGTAAAGATAAGGGCCAGAAGCGGCCAGCGCTTGCGGGCTCAACTGCGTAGGCAGCGTCGAGGCCACGAGCGAACCTAGGCCGGCCAACGGGGCTACCCCCGCCGTGACCTGCACGTCGTGGTCGGTAACTACGCCACCCACAAACACCCCGATATCGAAGCCTGGTTGGAGAAGAACCCACGTGTCAGCTTGCATTTCACGCCCACATCGGGTTCGTGGCTCAACTTGGTCGAGGTCTTTTTCGGTATAATCACCCGCCAAGCCATACGCCGGGGGAGCGCAGCGTGGCCGACCTCATCGCCGCCATCCGCCGTTTCATCGACGGGTGGAACGACCGCTGCCGCCCGTTTAGCTGGACCAAGACGCCCGACGAGATCCTGGTCCACGCCCGTCAAGGGACTTCAGACGCGCGACACTAGCGGCTCTTCCGTGGCAGCTAGCCGCCTTACCTGATCGTGCGCCGGACGGTAGGGCTCCAAGCTGGGGTGGCGCTCGCGACGCGCCAGTCTTTTTGAGGCCGGCTCGCTAGGCTCCGTTAGCTGGCAACCACCGTTATCATCAGTTTCAGATGTCTAAACCGCTCAAGCTGGCCCTGGTGCTTGGTGGCCTCGTCCTGATCGTAGGGGTCACTGAAGTGGTGGTCGTACCCCTTTTTACAGTGCGGGTCGGGAGCCCTTCAGAGCCACCGGGCCCAACCTTTCGCCGAGCGGGCCCTCCGTCCGGTCCCTAGCTGCCGACGAATGCGAAAGCGCCTCCGGTAGGTTCTTCTAACTGTGTTCAACGGGCCAGGACGGCTACCGGTGGCGCATGATCGGGCCCGTCAAATCCGAGCTCAGCGAAGATGGGCTACCAAGCTCAGGCGGGAGAGCCTGGGCCGGGTTGCTGTGGATGAGGTGCCGGGCCCGGCGGGGGCGGGTGCGGGGTCGCCCTGGTGGGCCCTGGGGTGGCTGGTGCCTCTCGCCTTACAGGTTGCGCACACCATCGCGGTTGCGCCCACCTACCATGTGGGCTCCTTTGACGACGACGCCAATTACCTCATGGCAGCCCATGTCCTGGCGTCGGGGGGCTGGCTCACCTCGACCATGCCGAGCGGGGCAACGGTGGTGGCCAACTACCTGCCCGGCTACCCCCTACTGCTGGTGCCGCTGGTGTGGCTGTTCGGTTCGGCGCTCTGGGCGCCCCGGGTGCTGTCCGGTCTCCTGGTCGCCGGCCTCTACCCGTTGCTGTGGGCCTGGATGGGCCGGCGCGGCCTCGGGCCTTGGCAACGCACGGCGGTTCTCGTCCTACTGGCCATCAACACCGTCCTGGCCACCTACTCGACCATGGTCATGGCCGAAGCGGCGTTCCTCGTGGTCTTCGTCCTCACCCTTTTTGCCCTCGACCGCTGGGCCGTTCACCCGGGGTGGCTCAATGCGGCAGTGGTGGTGGTGCTCATGGCCGGGCTGGTGTGGCTCAAGGAGGCAGGGATCGGCCTGGTCGTAGGGCTCGTGGCCTTCCAGCTTTGGCACCGGCGCTGGTGGCGGGCGGCCGGCGTGGGCGGCGGGGTCGGGGCGCTGCTGTTGCCAGGCCTGGTGGCCAGGTGGGCGACGGGCGGCTCGACGGGTGGTGACCGCTATGCCAGCGAGATCGCCAACCCAGGTCAGGGTGGCCTGGTCCGCCAGGTGCTCAGCGAGGTACACCAGGACGCTTGGTCCTACTTGCACAGCACTTTGCGCCAATCGGTCCTCCCCGAAGGCAGCCCGCTCCCCGCCCACGGGCCGGTCCACACCCTGATTACCGTCGTGGGCGTCAGCGTGCCCGTGCTCGTCATCTTGGGGGCGGTGGTCTGGTACCGCCGCCACCCGAGGGCCGAGTCGTGGATGCTGTGGGCCTATTTCGCCGAGACCCTGGCCTACCCCTTCACCAACCAACGGCGCGTGGTCCTGGTCCTGCCCCTGGTCACCATCTGGTTCGTGGTCGGCGCCGCTGCCGTGGGCCGCTGGGCCCTGGCCCTCAGGGGACGCGAGCTCAGCCGGGCGGCGGTCTCGGCCGGCCTGGCCGGAGCGGTGCTCTTCGCCGGGGTACCCACCGCCGCCGGGTTCACCAAGAACTACCAGTGGCCGGTGGGCCAGAAGAGCTCGGAGTTCGCCCGCTCGCCGGCCATCTCGCTGCTAAAGGCCGTCGGTACCCCCGACGCCGTCGTCGAGACCGACTACCGGGGCGCGGTGGCCTACTTCACCGGGCACCGCACCGCCTGGACGGCGTTCACGACGACGACGCCGTACGGGCCTTTCGGTCCCGAGAACAACGGCAACTGCCGGTTGCCTGTCGTCGAGACGGCGCTACGGGACGACGGGGCCAAGTTCTTGATGGTGGGGGACGTGAACAGCCCGGGCCTGATGGACAGCCCTTGCTTGCTCGGCCTGGCCTCGTCCCTCTCGACGGCCCAGCCCCTGGGGGCGGTGCGCCTGCTGTCTACCAGCCACGACCAGACCTCGGTGTTCGAGCTGCTGGGCCCCGGGAGCTCCCAGCCGCAGCTCAGCGACTGGACCGCGGGGGTCGCACCGTTTTCCTCCCAGAGCGGCCCCGGCGCCGGCCGTGCCAGGGTTGTCCCGCTGGCGCGCAACGGTCAAGGCGACGTGGGCGGGACGGGGTACGTGGGCCGGGCCAGACGGGGGCGGGTCGATTTCACCTGGTACTGGCCAAGGCCGGTGCCCTTTAGCCAGCTCAGCGTGGGCTCGGTCACCAGCAAGACAGCGATCTCTTTGGTGACCGTCTCCATCGAAACGACGGCCCACGCCTGGACGGTCGTAGCCAGTGCCCCCGGGCCCGTCGGGGACACCGGGGCCGTCCCCTACCTGCTAGCGGAGCTCCCGCCCGGGACAGCTGCGCTCGGCCTCCGAGTCTCGGCCGAGACCTCAGGCGGCGCCGAGGTCACCTACGTGAACGCCATTGGGGCGGTGCCGTAGGGTTTGCGGTCCAGCAGCGGGGCGCGGTCTACCGCTTTGTCTCGCTCCCCTTGTCAGGCAATGTAGGGGCACGGCACCCCTGCCTGACAGAATGTCCCGCGTGGTACCCATCACCTTGCCCTTCACGGCCGATACCACCGCGGACCAGTGCCCGACGAGAGGACGCGCTGCATGGTGGGAAGTGCTGGCCGTCTTCATCTTGTCCGTCGGCCTGGCCATCGC
>JBKQUU010000204.1:0-11198 GCA_052325485.1 Acidimicrobiales bacterium
GCCGCCGAACACGAGAGCGCGACCGGCCAGGGTCGCTCCCGCCGCGTCGTGGGTCGGAGACGGCAAGCCGCCCTCTTGGCGGAGAGTGCCGGTGGCGATATCGAGCGTAAAGATACCGGAGACCGAAGTCCCGGAGCCGTCCAGACCGCCGGCAATGACCAGCTGGGTGGCGGCAGCACCGCTCAGGACGACCTCCCGGCTGATCGGTGCGACCAGCTCCCAGGGCAGATCGCCCGCTTCGATGGCGGGAGCTCCCACCGCGGCCAACCTGGTCCCCGGTGACGGGTTTGTCCGGGCCCCGAGTGGGTCCTCGCCCTGGTGGGGCCCGGCGCTGTTCTTGGCTGCCGTCCGGACCGGCTCGGCCGCCGGTCGCGCCAAGCCGACCCCAACGGCGACCGACGTGACAACGGCGATGGCGGCGAGACCGGCGATGAGCCTGGCCCGACGAGCTCTTCGAGAAGGGAACAGCCGCTGGTGGGGCGGCCCCGTCACGGCATAACAGGGAGCCTTTGGCCGCCCGTCGGTGCTGCCCCCGGCGCCCAGGACGGCATGTTGCTATCCCCTCCGGGCCTGAGAACTGTTCCGGCCATGGGCACCATCATCTCGGTGCCGCCTTACGCCGGCATGAACAGGCACCTCCTTTCTCCAACTGTTCCCCACCCTGCCGTAGGGGCGCGACCGCCGGCAATCGTTAATGTCTCCGCAAGGACGCGCCCGTAACTTGTCGGGGATGACGGCAGACGGCGCGCTTGGTCAGCGCAGCCGTTCCGGGTCCAGCCCAGGTCTTAGCCGGGCTCCGGCCCCGGCGCGACCTGGGAGCGCAGGGCGACGCCGTGCCCGCCGGCTCCCCGCACGGTACCGCCGTCGCCGGCTCCTCACCCTGGTCGTGCTGGGGTTAGTACCGATAGGAGCCCTGTGGCGCCCCTCAACGGGCATGCCGCACCTGCCAGGGTTGCCGCACACGCTCCCGGGCCTCTCCGGGCGGCCATCGGCGGCCGCCGAAGGTTTGCGCCGGGACGTCGCCTTAGCCACGGCCCTGTCAGCTTTGCGAGGTCGGATCGTCGCCATTGCCGAGAGCCAGCTCGGCTACCGGACCGACCCGTCGGGCACATATTGCAATAAGTACAGCGCCTACTGGGTTTCAGGCGCGAACGACTGTGGGAACGGCAACCTGGACGAAGAATGGTGCGCGGACTTCGCCGCCTGGGTTTGGCAGACGGCCGGCGCTCCGGTCATTTACCAGTACATCAACGGGGACCTGAACTCCTCATCGGCCAGCTTTTACGAGTGGGGGAGCGCTCGGGGCACATGGCACCCGGCGGCAACGGGCTATGTCCCCATGCCCGGCGACGTTGCCGTCTACGGGCTGGACGAACCCACTCTGGTAGCCCAGCACGTGGCCATAGTCATAGGTTTTGCCAAGGGCGAAAAGGGCCCTGACACCATTAATGGTGATGGGGACCACACGGGCTTCAGCGTCGTGGAGGTCGGCAACAACCAGTACCAAGCGGACGTCCCCGGGCGGGGCCTGGCTCCTATCTCGGGCTATGTCTCCCCCGGTTGAACAAAGGGGTGGCGTTAATGACCGCAGAGCAGGATCGGTCCTAAAGGCATCGAGGCAATCCGGGATGCCGTGGGCTCCAAAACAACTGGGACCTCAACCTCTATGCCGACGTGGTTCGCCGCCGCGTCACCTGAGCGGGATCTTGGAACGGCCCCCGCAGTCTTCGCCAGATCCGCTGAAGGGTGCGTCGTTCCGCCCGTGTTTTGATGGCCAGGGACGCCTATGCCTGAGAGCTCGTTTCGGCGGCCGTGCCCATGGCCACGACGAGCTGTCCCGGGGCTGTGCCGAGCTGGCCTGCCCATGCCCGGCACCGATGGTACACGGCGTTGTCAACACCGCTCCTTCACTATGACCGTCGTCCCCGACCGGTCGGGGACAGCAATCTTGGCGCAAGTGCGGGACACGGGGGCTTGCCGGCATGAAGGTTGCCAGCTTGTGGCTAGTACCGCTCAGGCTGCACCGCGCCGCCGCGGCTCGGAGGATAATGGGGTATGAGCGCTCGGCCTCCCGTCCTGGTCGTCGATGACCCCAGACGGCCGCTCATCCGACGTGCCGTTTTTGGGGCCCTGAAGGCCGCGGCCATCTTCTTCGTCTTCACTGTCACCAAGGAGGTCAAGCTGGTCTACGACCATGCACCATGGCTCAACGACCCCTACGACACCGTCATGTCGTTCACGATGTTCTTCGTGCCCCTGGTCACGGCTTGTCTCCTCGTTCAGGTCTCCCTTTGCCTGAGGTCTGAGCCGCTGCCGGCGGCCCGGGTCGTGGCCATCCTTCGTGCCTGCCGGGTTGCGGTCGGAGCGATCGTCGTCGACTTGGCATCGGCTTGGGTCGCGCTCGCTCTGGGGGCGAACAGCTCTCGGTGGGCGCTCAGGGCGACGGGGCTTGAGGTTGGCCTCCTCGGCTTGGCAACGTCGGTGGCGACCATGGCAGTCGTCCACCTGGTGCGCGTCCCAGCGCTGCCGAGGCCAGCACAACTGGGCGACGTGGACGTACCCGACTGGCTTAGTGACGCCGTCACCGTCGCCAGACGAGAGAGCCGGTGGTTCGGCCCGCTCCGCCACCTCGTCTTGAGCACCGTCGAGTGGGCAGACCGGTGCCTGGTACATCGGCTCCGCCGTCACCCCGTTGTCGCGGCGGCTTTGGCCAGTGCCGTGTTTGGCGTCGCAGTTTTCGGTTGGCAGGGGTACCGAGAGGGCTATTTCCTTTCCGTGACGCTCGTAGCCATGGGCCTCGGGTCCTGTGCGATGTTCGCCTTCCTCGTGCCCGCTGGCGCTTATTTTGGCCTGGTACGGAGCACTCGGCCCTCCTACGGCGTGCAACGCCGGGTGCTCGACGCGAGTGTCTCTGGGTGCGCCGCCGCCATCGTGGCCCTTGCCTTCCGCAACTTTTTGTGGTGGACAGTCGGCAGCAACCCCGCCGCTGCTGGGCCGTCCCAGTTCGCCACTTTGGCGGGTGGCGCCGTCCTCCTCGCGTTCCTCATGGTGGCCGGGGCGGAATCGCTCCTTCGCTCGCACGCCAGGCCCGGGCACTGCCCCTGAACGACAGTTGCCGCCGGGGCTGGGTACGGCACCTCCTGGCCGGCTCGGCACCGCCTCCCCGCCCTAGCGCGAACGAGCAAGCCCGATCACGGGCAGCGTGGCTAACCATGAGGTGATGTCGTTCCCGAACTGGTGTCAGTCGAGCACCCGGCCGCATTGGCCCCACGGGTGGGGCGGCGGGGGGCGCTTTGGCCGCGGCCGTGCCCGACGCTGGAGGGCTAGGCCTGGTGGGTGGGGGCAGGGGGGACCTCGACGGGCTTGAGCGAAAGCGACCGTTCCGGGACAGATGGACCGGCCCGGGGGCGTCGGGCCCCAGTCATGGTCGCTAAGCACCTGGCACGCCGCAACGTGCTCTGGACTAGCGCCCGGCAGCGGCCATGCTGTCCCTTTGGCCACCCGACAACGCTTGACCACCCAGTACACGAGGAAGGTGTGTGCTGGCGGCGACGACGAGGTCATCCTTGACCGGGCCCCTGCAGCGGGGGGAGGCGGTTGCGCAGTTTCAGTCACCTGCCTGAAGGTCGGGCGTTCGGTCCTGGCTTTGAGAGGGCGCGTTCATGGGACTTCGGACGGCGCAGACGCAGTCACGGTAGGCCGACGGGCCTTTCCTGGCTCTGGGCCTTGAGGAAGACGGGAACGGGGACTCGACCGGGTGAGGCCCACCGTGGCGGCGACGACGAGGGCCAACCCGAGAGCTTCGATAAGCAAGTCTGTAGGCCCGTAGCGGAACTGCTCGTCGAAGACGGCGACCCCGATGACAAGGCCAAGGACGGGGTTCACCGTAGTTATAGCGGGCAGGCTGAAGCTGAGGGGACCGGCTTGATAGGCGAGTTGTTTGAGCACGAAGCCGACCGCTCCCACGGCGATGAGCGCGTACAGGGGCCAGGCCGTGGCCAACGCCCCGACACCATTGCCAAGGAGGGCCATCGTTTCCTTCAAGAGCCCGGCGGCGGCGCCGAACGCCAAGGCGGTCCCGGTGCCCAGGAATACGGCCGCCTTGGTCCCGGTCGCGTGCCGGCCGGCGACGAAGCAGGTAAGGATGCCAATGCCGATCAGGGCGCAGAAGAAGGTCGTCGGGGCCGGGTCGGGGGGTTGGGCGACGCCGTAAGCAGGCGTGGCCACGATGAGGAACAGCACAAGCCCAGCCGCCAGGGCGGCGGCCCACCCGAGCTCTTCGCGCCGGGGAGGCCGGTGCTCAAGGAGCCGCCGCAGGGGGAGGGCGAAGATGACGCCGGTGACGAGCAAGGGCTGGACCAGGGTGAGCGGGCCGTTGCGCAAGGCGAAGGCGTGCAATGCGAAGCCGGCAATGTCGGCCACGGAACCGACTATCCACAGCGGGTGCCGGAGCGTCATGGACATGAACTTCGTGATCGCACGGGTCGGCAGCCTGCCCGCGTCGACGACCAGCCCGGCACTACGGTGCTGGAGCGCAGCGGCAACGGCGAAAAGGATAGCCGCCGATAATGCCGCCAGGATGGGGACGATCATCGTCAGTCGCTCCAGTTGGGCTGGGCAATAGCTCCAGCCGCGAACTGCTCGGCCGGGGCCTCGATATTTCCGCCGTTGACTTGGCGCGTACAAAACCCAACATCTATGGCCACGTTTTGAAGCCTACGGGCGGAGTATTACGGCAAGATGAACGCCGCAAAGAGCAGGAAACGCGGAAAGGTCTGTTGATGTAGCCGTAAAGCTGGGCGCCCGCCGGGCCCGGTCAGCGAGCCACGGAGCGTATGTGGGTGTTGTCACATGGTGCCGCGGAGGCGTAGGAGGACCTGGAACGCCTGTCGGCGCTCCTCGATGTTGGCGGCGTGCTGCCGGTCACCGTCGCCACCCTGGGCCGAGATCGCCCCCGCCGGCATCGTCGCCACTGCGGCCAGCGAGCTTGCCAGCACGAGCGAAATGGCCACCTACGGGCCCCTCGACAACAATGAGCGCGGGAGCACGCAGAGCCTGTTGTTTTCCCCCGAGGCAATCCCAGGGGGGTTTGCTCGACCGAGGACCTGTCGAAGCGCCACGACGCCGAGGTTGCTTACCTCATGGAGGTGATGGAGAAGATCGTTGCCGACAAACCGACCGTGGGCCCGGCCTGGTGGCTCCACATCCCAGGACGTACATGGCGGCGATGCCATTGAACGATCAGCCCGGTGGCCTGCCATTGCCCCTCGCCCGGCAGCGCCGGACGGACCACCAGAGGGACCGGCGCCGGGGGCGGGGAGCGCCGCCGTCGTGGTGCCCGGGGCGCCGCCGGCCGAGCGGTCGTGGTGGGCCGCGGTTGGCCGGCGGCCGTCGCCGGAGCGGGGCCCGTCGTTGTTGGAGGCGCGTCGTCGACCGTCCCGAGCACCCGGTTGAGGCCTTGGGGCGGCGTCCTGGGGCCGGCGCGGTGGCCGGGAAGTAGAACTCCTCGAAGCGCCGGGCCACCAGCCCGTCGTGGTGGGCGCGCAACCAGTCGGCCCATTTGGCCGGGAAGCTCTGGTTGCCGGGGGTAAGGGCGGCATTGGCCTACGACCCACAGGAGGACCACCGGCGCCGGTACCACCAGCAAGGACGGCCACCCAAAGAGGACGGCGACGGTGCTGTGCCCGCGGCCGCCGGGTGGCGTGCCTCCTAGAGGTCATGACCCTGCTCAACGACTTCGAGGTCGCTCCGGCCGGGACCGGTCAGGTAGGAGCGAAGGGAAAATGCCTGGTCCACTTCCACGACCCATCGCGACCGATGACGAAGCCCTCGTAGCCGTCGATGAGTTCGATGAACCCGAGGCCCTCCTCCCCGGCTACGGCGAGCGCCGTCGCCAGGGCGTCGGCCAGGCCGAGATCGGGCCCGGTGACGCTCGCCGATGCGACCCGGGATTCTCGCTTCCTGGTCCGCGGGTCGATGAGATGTTCGCCCCGCTCGTAGGTGCCCGATGTTGCTATGGCCCCGGTGAGCTCGACCACGCAGGCTAGGCGTCGGCCGTCGGCCGGGTCGACGATGCCGACCCTGAAAGACGTGCCCGGGCCTGGACAGCCGAATGAGGCAATATCTCCGGCGGCGTTCACCATCGCGCCCCTTATGCCTGGTCCGGCGAGGGCCTCAACAGCACGCTGGGCGGCCCATCCCTTCACATAGCCAGTCGGGTCAAGGCCTCCAGGCATGGCCCAGGGGTCGAACCAGCCCTGGGACAGAGAACGGGCCGCCTCGCACGCTCCGAGCACGGCGGCCACGTCGGGCGGGGCATCTGCGACCGTGATCTCTCGTCTGCGCAGCTGGCTGATCGGGCTGTGCTCCTTCCAGGTGCTGAAGACGGCGTCGGCACGCTGCAGGACAGCCCGGGCGCGCGCCACTCGCACGTAGGCGCCGTCGGGCGCCGCGTCGCCGTTGCCGAAAAGGTCAAGGGTCACCACGGTGCCCATTACCTCTTGGCGGTGGTGGGACCGCCAGGCGGGCTGGGGCTCATTTGTCGTGGTGAGCGGGGCCGGGGTCACCGGAAACCCAGCTGGGTGAGGGCGGACTGCAAGGATTGCTGGAAGCCTGCGCTCGTATAACTCGCCCCGGACACGCCCTGGATGTTGGCGCTCTGGGCTTGCAGGGCCTCCTGCTCGAGGATGGGGACGGCCTGCTGGTCGATCGACTGGGAACGGAAGTTGCCTCCCTCGTCGATCGAGGCGATCGTGACGTTGGTGAGTTTCGAACCTGAGACCGTGGCGGCCACCGACAGGACCCCGTAGTTGTAGTTGACGGCGGCCCCGGTGGCCGTCCTCGTGGCATTGGGCGCGGTCGAAGGAGCCGGCGAAGTTGTGGTCGCCCCGGGTGCAGCCGTGCCCCCCGTACCGCCTACGGTCGAGGTCGGGACACTGTTCGAGGTACCTCCGGGTGCGGAGGCCAGTGGCTTGCTCAGACCAAGGGGCGCGGACCTGGTGTGGAAGCTCAGGACGCCGACAAGTCCGGCTACGGTGGTTGCGGCCACGACATATGCCCGTTTCATTGCCCGGCCCTATTGGGGTCGCAGCTTTCGGATTTGCCCATGGCTAAAAAGCGAACGCTTCGTGGTGGATACGGTCCCGAGGTACCCCCAGGGCGAGGGCCGCGGCCACGATGCTCTCGCTGAAGCCAGCCGGCCCACACACATAAACATCGCGCCGGGCGAGGTCGGGGATGAACCGTCCCAATGATCGGGCGTCGAGCCGGGCTGTCTGGCGCGGGCCGATCACCGCGTAGGCCCGTCCTCCCCGGCGCTCGACGAGAGTGGCCACCTCGTCCCGGTGGACCAGGTCTTCGGGCGCCGAGGCGCGGACGATCACGGCGACGTCGACGTACGCGGGAAGATCCTCGAGCATGGCCCGCAAAGGGGTGACACCGACTCCGGCGGCTATCAGGGCGACCCGGCCCGTCGACTGGGCGTGGTGGGTGAAGGCCCCGTACGGGCCCTCGATCCAGACCCGTGTGCCCGGCTCCAGCTGGGCAATGGCTCGGCTGTGGTCGCCCAGGGCTTTCACCGTCACCCGCATAAGGGGCGGGCGGGGGAGAGCGGAGAGGGAGTACGGGTGCGCCTGCCACCACAGGTCCCGGGTCAGGAAGCGCCATTGGAAGAACTGGCCGCCGGTGACGGCCAGACGGTCCAGGCGGCGCCCCCGGCAGATGACCGAGTAGACGCCCGGGGCTTCCTCGCCGACCCGTTCGACCCGCACCTGGTGGCGCAAGTTGCGGGCAATTGGCAGCCCGAAGCGGTAGACGATGACGAGGCCGGCGGTGGACGCCCACGCCGTGGCCCAGATAGCCCGGGCCAGAGGGTGCCCGACGAACGAGACGCCGGTGACGATCTGGTGGGCGAACGCCAGCGCGAGGGCTATGTAGGTGTAGAGGTGGACCACCCACCAGGTCTCGTACTTGAGCCGCCGGCGCGCCATCCTGACCGACGTGACCGCCACCATCACCAGGAGGGCGAAGCCGACCGCCGCCGCCAGGAGGTCCGGGTAGGAGGACAGGAACACCCAGAACTGGCGCCAGGCCTCCGTCTTGGAGGACTGCGCGTAGCCCAGGGTGATGAGCAGGACATGGGCAGTGATGAGCCCCAGCGCCCACGGTGCTAGGCGCCGGTGCCAGCGAACGAGCCGGTCCTGGCCCACGGCTCGTTCGAGCCATCCCATGCGGGCGATGAGGAGCACCATGATCAGCATGAGGTAGGCGCCGGTGAAGCCGGCAAACCTTCCTCCGGCGATGAGGGCCCCGCCGGGGGCGGAAAGCGAGCCACGCGTCTCTCCGGTGATGACCTCGCCGACGACGGCGCCAAAACCTATCCCCGAGAGGGCAAGGAACGCATCAGCAGCCCAGGGGCGCGGAGGCCGTCCCGGCCGGTGCTTGGGCCGGTGAGCCTTAGGTGCCGGCCGCCTGTGCCCAGGGACAGGCGGCCGTCCGGGGACCGTTATGTCCTTGTCCAGGAGCTGGCGGGGCTCAACAATGGTCAACTTCGTCCTCTCGGTCTGTCCTCTCAGCGAGGCTAAGGGCCGGACCTTACAGGAGCGTGAAGTAGCGTCTTTTACCGAGCCCTATCAGGTTCTCTTCAGTTTGGCGACCCCGGCCGACCGTGGCGCGCCACACGGGCCGAAGCCTCACGCCTGTGTGGCGCGCCTCACACGCCAGGCCATCTACGCTTCGGCAGGGCGGTGACGAGGCCACGACACCGCTATCCGGGCGCCACCTAGCGGGGCGCGGGCCACGTAGGAGCGGCCGCCCGTCGCCCGCACGACGGCATCGGCGATAGAAAGGCCCAACCCCGCCCCTCCGGGCAGCGCGCTGGCTCTATGGAACCTCTGGAAGATGCGTTCGCGGTCCTCTTCGGGGACCCCCGGGCCGCTGTCGTCAACGCTCATTGTCACCCGGTCGCCCACGCTGGACACGGTGACCTCAACTCGTCCCCCCTCGTTGGAGTAACGGCAGGCGTTGTCGAGAAGTACCGAGACCAGGCGGTCGAGCCATTCGGCGGGGGCGAAGACCAGCGGAGGCTGGGAGCCGTTCCCCGTGACTGAGATCAATATCCCTCGTCGAGCGGCGACGGCTTCAAAGCGGCGGGCGCACACCTCGGCCAGGCTGGCCACGTCGACGGTTTCGGTCGGAGGAGCCTCGGGCAGAGAGTCGAGGCGCGCCAGCCACAGGAGGTCTTCGACTATGTGGCGCAACCTTTTGCTTTCGTCGGCGATGCGCTCTAGGGCGCCGCGGTAGTCGGGAGCCGACCGCTTGACGTTCAATGCCAGGCCGACTTCGGCCTCGATGACGCTGAGAGGGGTGCGCAGTTCGTGGGAAGCGTCGGCCGTGAACTCGAGCTGGCGCCGCCAGGCCCGTTCGACTGGCGCCACCGCTCTCCGGCCGATGACCCAGGCTGCCCCGTACAGGGTGACAAGGACCAGAGGCCCGAGCACCCCCTCTGCGACCAGCAGGGTCGATAGGGCGGTGTGTACCTGTTGGGCCGTGGTCCCGGCTATGAGGCGGCCGTCGCTCAACGCCGTGCCGGCCAGGCGGAAATCTAGGCCCCCGATGGTGGCATCGACCGGTTGAGCCACGGCCAAGGCGCCGGCGGGCAGGCCCGGCGCATTGGTGTCCAGTCGCAGCGCTGACGTCGCGTTCGGCGGCACCCACCACAGCACAATGGGGGCGTCGTCGAAGTCGCCCGAGAACTGTGGGCTGTACGAACCTATGGGCTCCTTTGGGCCACCCGGCGGCAACGTGGGCACGACCTGGCTCAGTCTGGTGGCCAACCGGGAGTCGATGCTGCTGTCAAGGCGGTGGACGACCACGAAGTCGACGACAAAGCAGGCCAGGAGGTAGACAACGAGGGAAAGCAAAGTTGCGCCGAGCGCCACCCGGGCAACATTGGCTCGGACCTGCCGGGCCGAGCCGTCTGCCTGAGGCCGGGGGATCTTCACTCTGACGAGGCTGTCAACCGGTAGCCGGTCCCTCGCAGTGTCTCGATCCTGGCGTCCGAGCGGGCAAGTTTCGCCCGCAAGCGGGCGATGTGGACGTCAATGGTGTTGGACCCGACGGCGTCGGCCTCCTCCGGCCAGGCGTGCAGCGCGATCGACCGGCGGGCCACAACGGCCGGGCTCTTGCGTACCAACAGCTCGGTGATGGCAAATTCTCGGGGTGTCAGCTCGGCCGGCTCTCCGTTGACAAAGGCCAAATGTGCGGCGGGATCGACGGTTAGCGACCCGCAGCGCAAAAGAGGGCTGCGGTCGCCGCTGGGCCGGCGCAGCAGCGCCCGCAGCCGGGCGAGCAGTTCCCCGTAGTCGAACGGCTTGACCAGATAGTCGTCAGCTCCCTCGTCCAGGGCGCGGATACGGTCAGGAGGGGCGTCTTTGGCCGTGAGCATCAAAAAGGGGGTCTGGGTGCCCCCCCGCCTCGCCGATGAGATGACGTCCAGACCGGACGTCCCCGGCATGTGCCAGTCCAGGATGCAGACTGCGTACTCGTAGGCCCGCAGGTAATCGAGAGCCTCGTCGCCATTTGCGACGGCGTCGACGACGTAGCCCTCTTCCTTGAGGCCGCGTTCGAGCACACCTCTCAGGTTGGTATCGTCCTCAGCCAGAAGAAGGCGCATCGCTACCTCATCTTCGCAGGCGGCGCCCTTGGCAGTGGTCGTCCGAGGGCGCTGCGGGCGAGTTGCCCACCGGTCCCAACGAGACGCGGCCGTCGTGCATTGCGTACCCGGTGCGGTTGGACCTCATGGGAACCCGAGCTGGGCGAGCGCTGACTGCAGAGATTGCTCGAACCCCGCGCTCGTGTAACTTGCTCCGGACACTCCCTGGATGTTGGCGCTCTGGGCTTGTAGGGCTTCCAGTTCGAGGATAGGGACCGCCTGCTGGTCGATCGACTGGGAGCGGACGCTCCCGCCGTCGTCAATAGATGCGATCGTGACATCAATGAGCTTCGTCCCCGATACGGTCGCGGCGACGGACAAGACCCCATAGTTGTAGTTGACTGGCGTGCCGGTGGCCGTCCTCGTGGTCGGTGCCGCCGTGGTCGGTGCCGCCGTGGTCGGTGCCGCCGTGGTCGGTGCCGCCGTGGTCGGTGCCGCCGTGGTCGGTGCCGCCGTGGTCGGTGCCGCCGTGGTCGGTGCCGCCGTG
>JBKQUU010000205.1:0-42213 GCA_052325485.1 Acidimicrobiales bacterium
GATCGCAGCGCAAATCGGCTCGTTTGCAAAATCGATGGTTGAGCAAGGATACAGTCTGGTATCGATTCATCGACAGGTTTTTATGGGCGAAGCCGCCGTCCGCCTCGCCCGCGCCTGCGAGTACGTGAGCGCCGGGACCGTCGAGCTCATCTACCAGGACGGCGAGTTTTACTTCCTGGAGATGAACACCCGTTTGCAGGTGGAGCACACCGTGACCGAGATGGTCACGGGCCTCGACCTGGTGGCTCTCCAGTTCCTCGTGGCCAGGGGCGAGCCCTTGCCCTTTTCCCAGGAGGCTGTCACCTGGTCCGGCCACGCCATCGAAGCCCGCGTCAACGCCGAGGACCCGGCGGGTGGCGCCTTCGTACCCACCCCTGGGCCCATCACCCGCCTGAGCGCCCCGGGCGGGCCCTGGGTGCGGACCGACTCCGGCTACGAGACGGGCGACGTCGTGAGCCAGCACTACGACAACCTGTTGGCCAAGGTCGTGGCCTGGGGCCCCGACCGCGAGAGCGCCCGGCGCCGGCTGGTGCGCGCCCTTTCGGAAACCGAGGTCGAAGGCGTGGCCACGACCGTGCCGGCGCACCTCGCCGTGCTCGCTCACCCGGACTTCATCTCCGTGGCCCACTCGACCACCTGGCTGGCTCAAACCGTCGACCTCTCGTCCATCGAACCCGTCCCGGCGCCGGAGGCCGCCGCCCTCGAGGAGCGCAAAGATGTCCAGGTCGAGCTGGAGGGCCGGCGTTACGAAGTCAGGGTCTGGTTGCCGACCGGCCCCGGCTTCCCCGGGATGGGCGCCGCTCGGCGAGCCAGCCTCGCCGCCGCCCGCGGGGACCGCGCCGGCGCCCCGGACGGCCTCGGGGGGCCAGGGGGAGCGGACAGCCCGGGCAGCCCGGGCGGGGGCACCATCACCGTCCCCATGCAGGGCACGATCGTAAAGGTGCTGGTCAAGGAGGGCGACGTTGTAGGACTGGGCCAGGCCGTGTGCGTCCTCGAAGCCATGAAGATGGAGAACAACATCGTTTCGGAGCTGGCGGGGACGGTCGCCGAGGTGCGGGTGAAAGCCGGCCAATCGGTGGGCAGCGGCGACGTCATCGCCGTGATCACGGCCTCAGGCGGTCCCCCGCCCTAGGGCCACGTGGCGACGGTGCCGCCCCCGCGGCCATCGCTCCGGCTCAGGTGCGCCAATCGAGGCCGACGTCCAGGGCCGGCGCGGAGTGGGTGAGCGCGCCGATGGCCAGGTACTTGACCCCGCTGGCCGCGACCGCCCTGATGTTATCGAGCCTGAGGCCCCCCGATGCCTCCAGCTCGGCCCCGTACCGGTTGGCGCGGCCGACCGCTTCGACCGTGTCCTCCAGGGACAGATTGTCGACGAGCAGGAGCTCGGCTCCCGCCGCCAACGCTTCGTCCAGCTGAGCCAGGTCGTCCACCTCGACTTCGAGCGGGAGCACCGGTCCCGCCCCCGCCGGCCCGGCCCGGCGCCGGGCCGCCTCGAGGGCGTCCCGCACGCTGCCCAGAGCGGCGATGTGGTTGTCCTTCACCAAAAGGGCGTCCGAGAGGCTCATGCGGTGGTTGGCACCCCCGCCGCAGCGAACTGCGTACTTCTCGACCGCCCGTAGACCGGGGAGCGTCTTGCGGGTGTCCCTTATGACGGCGCCGGTGCCGGCGACGGCGTCCACGGCGGCGGCGGTCACCGTAGCCACCCCGGAAAGGTGGCTGACCACGTTGAGGACGGTCCGTTCGGCCGCCAGCAGCGTGTCGGCCGGCCCCGCCAGCACGCCCAGGACGTCAGAGGCACCGACGCGGGCGCCGTCGGGGACGAACAGGGTGGCGTGACCGGGCCCGGTCCTGAGCCGGCCGCTCACCTCGTCCAGTACGAGCTGCACGGCCACCAGGCCGGCGACCGTGCCCGCTTGGCGGGCAACGAGCGCAGCTTCGGCCGGTCGGGGGCCCACCGCGGCACCCGTGGGGTCACCTCGAGGAAGGTCCTCGGCCACCGCGCCGGTCACCATTGCCGCCAGCTCGGCCCACGGAGGGGCCAGCTCGGCCCCGGGAGGGCCTGGCGTCTCCCCGGGAACAGGCGGCGGGCTCAAACGGCCGCCGCCGTGGTCCTGACGAGCGCTCCCGCCCCCTCGGCCCGCAAGTGGCCCACCACCAGGTCCCCGTCGGCTGATAGCTGAGCGACTTGGCGCAGGCGCCACTCTTCCCGGGGCCCGGGGTAGTCGGCCCGCCAATGTGCTCCCCTGGACTCGTGGCGGGCGGAGGCCAACGCCGCTACGGCCTTCCCGATCAGGACCATGTTGGCCCGTTCCCAGCCGGCCGGGCCCCGGCTCGGGGGACCGTGGTCGTTGCCGGGGCCACTGGCCAGCAAGCCGGCCAGGTCGTCCAGGCCTTCGGCGGACCGGGTGACACCGGCGAAGGCCTGCATGGCCGACCGGATGTCCTCCCGGCCCAGGGGCTGGGCCCTCCCTCGGGGCAAAGGCCGCGGCAACGCCGCGTCCAGGGGGACGGGCGTCCTCGGGGCCACCGGCCCCGCGCCGGCCAGGATGGCCTGCGCCGCCCGGTGCCCCAGTACGGCCCCTTCGAGGAGCGAATTGGACGCCAGGCGGTTGGCGCCGTGCAGCCCGCTGGAGGCCACCTCGCCCACGGCCATCAGCCCTTCCAAGGTGGTGCGGCCCTCTAAGTCGGTAAGTACGCCGCCCATCGTGTAGTGAGCGGTCGGCGACACCGGGACCCAGTCGCGCCCGGGGGCCAGGCCGGCCGTGCGGCAGGCGCTGACAAACGTCGGGAAGCGTTTCTCTAGCGCCGTCTCCCCGATCGGGCTGGCATCGAGGTAGCAGTGGCCGCGGCCCAGTTCGGCCATCCGGCGGGCCATAGAGCGGCTGACGACATCTCGGGGGGAGAGGTCGCTCACCGGGCTCCCAGGCCCCCCCGGGTGCAGGTACCGTCCCTCGGCATCACGCAACCGGGCGCCTGCTCCCCGCAACGCTTCAGAAGCCAGAGGCCGGGGGTCGCGGCCGAGGTCCATCCCGGTCGGGTGGAACTGCACGAACTCGAGGTCAGCCACCTGCGCCCCTGCCCGCATGGCCGAGGCCAACCCGTCCCCGCTGCACGCCCGGGGGCTGGTAGTGGAGGCCCATAACTGGCCGTACCCTCCGGTGGCCAGGACGACCGTGCCGGCCCGCAGGTGGCGCAGGGCCCCCCGAGCGGCGTCCCACACCACCGCGCCGGTCACCCGGGGACCGTCAGGCGCAGTCAATAGGTCGACAAGGAAGAGGTCTGGCATTACGGGCACTTCCCGTCGTGAAGCCGCCTCGAGCAAGGCGCGGGTGATCTCCGCTCCGGTGGCGTCGCCTCGGGCGTGCACCACCCGGGCGAAACTGTGGCCACCCTCCTTGGCCAATGCGTCGCGGTCGAAGACGACGCCGAGGTCCGCCAGCGCTTCCACCGCGGCCACGGCCTCGGCGATGACGGACTCGGCCACCTGCGGGTCGCCCAGGCCGGCGGCGGCCGAAACGGTGTCCGCGGCATGGGCAGCGCTGCTGTCACCCGGCCCCATCGGCGCGGCGATGCCGCCCTGAGCCAGCTGGGTACTGCCACCTCCACCGGTCTCCTTGGAGATGAGGGCGACCCGCCGGCGCCCGGCCAGGGCCACGGCCACCGACAGGCCGGCGATCCCCGAGCCGACTACCAGGACGTCCAGGCCCGGCTGGGCGGGCAGCTCACTCACCTCCGCCGGGTGAGCCGATAGCGATCATTCTCTCCACGGCACGCCGGGCCCGCTCGGCCGTAGCGGCGTCCACCTCGACTACGTAGACGCCGTCACGAAGGCAATCGAGCAGCCGTTGAGGGGTGGTCATCTTCATGAAGCGGCACTCCGCTCGGGGCGAGACGGCCTCGAAAGTAGCCCTCGGGTTGGTGGCCCGCAACTGGTGCAAGATGCCGGTCTCGGTCGCCACCAGGGCATGACCGTCCCCCAGCTCCCGAGCGGCCTTCACCATCCCGGCCGTCGACAGCACGTGGGTGCGCTCTTCGGGGAGATCGCCGCTCTCCGCCATCCATAGCGCGCTGGTCGTGCACCCGCATTCGGGGTGGATGAAGAGCTCGGCCCGGGGATGAGAAGCGACTTTTTTTCGCAGCTCGACGGGCGATATGGCCGCGTGCACGTGGCACTCGCCCATCCATATGTCGATATGGCGCCCCGTCCGCCTCGCTACATGTTGGCCCAAGAACATGTCCGGCAGGAAGAGGATCTTGGCCTCGGGAGGCAACGACTCGACCACCTCCACGGCGTTAGAGGAGGTGCAACATATGTCCGATTCCGCCTTCACTGCCGCCGACGTGTTGACGTAGGCGACGACCAGGCCACCGGGGTTTTCCTCCCGCCACTTACGGACGTCGCCGGCGTTGACGGTATCGGCCAGTGAACACCCGGCCCCGAGGTCCGGGAGCAGAACGGTGCGGTCGGGGGCGAGCAGCTTGGCCGTCTCGGCCATGAAGTGGACGCCGCAGAAAACGATCACCTCGGCCTCGCTGCGAGCGGCCAGCCGGGACAGGGCCAGGGAGTCGCCCACGTGGTCGGCGACATCTTGGACCCACGGGACCTGGTAATTGTGGGCCAGCAAGACGGCGTTCCTAGCCTCGGCCAGACGGCGCACCTCCCCCGCCCAACGCTCGAAGCTCCAGCCGGCGCTCCCCTCGAACGGCTCCCCCGATGGCGAATGGCCGGTGCCAACATGCTCCGCCTCCCGCCTGTCCTCGCCGCCCACGCTTATACTCTGGATGAGCATATCCCCACTATAGCGGGCCCGGCGGCCCAAGCGCACCTGGGGGCGCACACTTCACGGACCGCCAAGGCGGCGCAGGCCCAATCCCGGCGCCGGGCGCTCCCGCAGCACTTCCCGGCGAAAACGGTACAGTTCGGCCGGCCGGCCTCCCGTGCGTTGGTCCCACTCCCCGGTGGGCTCGACGAGGTTGGCCGAAGCGACCAGCCGACGGAAGTTTTGTTTATGGAGCACCTGGCCGGACAGAGCCTCGACCACCTGCTGGAGCCGCGAGAGGCTGAAGGTGTCCGGGAGCATTTCGAACACCACCGGCCGGTACGCCAACTTGCCCCTGAGGCGCTCCAGGGCGGCGGCGGCGATGCGGCGATGGTCGAGGGCCAGTGGCCGGCCCAGGCAGGTCCCGGGCCGGCGGCCGGCGGCCGGCGCCTCGCCGACCAGCCCCAGCTCGTAGAGGAGCTCGTAGCGGTCAAGGACCCGCACCGGGTCCCACCGGGCGTGGCCGAGACCGAAAGTCAGCTCGGCCCGCTCCAAGCGGACGGGGAGCTCATTTGGAGGAGAGCAGGCCAACCAACGCTCGAGCGCGGGCACGACCGTTGCTTCCAGGGCACCGGGCTGTCCGCCTCGCCAGTCCTCCCACGGGAAAAGCTCGTAGTAGCTGCGCCAGCTCGGCTTGGCGGCGCCCCGTACGTCCTGGTGGCGGACCAGCGCCAAGTAGGCCACGGCCAGGGACCGGCCGCCCGGGGCCCGGTTGCGGTCGCCGAAGGTGTAAAGCTGTTCGAAATACCGGACGGGAAGCCCGGTCTCGTGGCTGACAAGGCGCCTCACGCCCTGTTCGAGCGTGCGGTCCGCAGCATCGTCGAGGTGGCCCGAAGGCAGGCCCTCCTCGTGCGACTGGCGTTCGACCGTCAACAGCCGGGGGGTGGTCCCGTCTACGGAAATGATGACGGCGTTAAGGCCGACTTCGGCGCGTGCGGGATGTGTGCGCGCGGCAGGCAAAGAAGGCCGGTAACCCTCAGGCTGTCGGCGGTCGCCGCGGGTGCGGCATGCACAACTGGTCGTACTCGGCGATCACCAGTTGCTCCTTGGGCACCGAGCACGCCGGGCATTCCGGGTCACGGTTGAGGCGGAACGTACGGAAAGTGCCTTCCAGGGCGTCGTACGCCAGGAGCCGGCCCACCAGAGGTTCGCCGATCCCGAGCAGGACCTTGAGGGCCTCGACGGCTTGCACCGAGCCGATGATGCCGGGCAGTACGCCGAGGACCCCGGCCTCGGCGCACGACGGGGCCAGGTCCGCCGGAGGGGGCTCGGGGACCTGGCAGCGGTAGCAAGGGCCCTGGTGGGGCAGGTACACGCTGACTTGGCCTTCGAAGCGGAAAATGGAGCCGTGCACGACCGGGATGTCGAGCTTCAGCGAGGCGTCGTTGACGAGGTAACGGGTCGGGAAATTGTCGGTCCCGTCGACGATGAGGTCATAGCCGGAGAAAATGTCGATGACGTTGTCGGCCCCGAGACGTACGTCATAAGCGACGACATTGACGTCGGGATTGAGGCTGGTGAGAGCTTTTTTGGCGGAATCTACTTTGCGCTCCCCGACCCGCTCCAGATTGTGCAGTATCTGGCGCTGCAGGTTGGAGGCGTCAACGACGTCCATGTCGACCACTCCGAGCGTGCCCGTCCCGGCGGCGGCCAGGTACAGGGCGGCGGGCGAACCGAGCCCACCGGCCCCGAGGAGGAGCACCTTGCTGCGCAGGAGCTTGATCTGGCCCTCGACACCGACCTCGGGGAGCAACAGGTGGCGCTGGTACCGGTTGCGCTGCTCGGGGGTGAGGACTCCGGGGGCTTCCCAGGGCAGGCCCTCGTCCTTCCAGCGGTTGAAACCTCCCGTCACGCTGACGACATTGGAGTAGCCGAGCTGCCCCAGGGTGTCGGCGGCCAGAACGCTGCGCGTGCCTCCGGCGCAGTAAACGACCACCGGGGCCGTGGGCTCGGGGATACGCCCGGCCACCTGGATCTCGAGGAACCCACGGGGGATGTGCACGGCGCCCTTCAAGGCACCTTGCTCGAACTCGTCTGCCTCGCGGACATCTAGGGCAACGGCGCCGGCGGAGCTCAGCATGTCGGCCGCGTCAGCCGGCTCCACCTCGGTCACACGGGCGCGGGCGCTGGTCAGGAGGTCTCGGAAACTGGGCATAGCTTATAAAACCCTACCAGCCTGGTCGGCATTCCGCTCCGAGCTAGTTTGCACGGCGTTGGAACTAGACGCAGCAGTCGCCAGGCGGCGCATGTGCCGCAGCTTCCTTGAACGCCCGGTCGAGGGCGACGTGCTCGAACGTGCCCTGGCCCTGGCCACCCGCGCCCCCTCGGCCGGCAACACCCAGGGATGGGCGTTCCTAGTCCTGGAGGGGGCAGAGACGGCCCGGTTCTGGCAGCACGAAGCGGACAGCTCCTGGCTGGCCCACCCCAGCCACCCTGGCCTGCTCAAGGCCCCGGTGATCGTGCTGCCCCTGGCTAGCCGGCTGCGCTACCTCGAGCGCTACTCCGAACCCGACAAGCGCGCTGTGGGCGCGGCGCGAGTTGACGAATGGGCGGTGCCCTACTGGTTGGTGGACACGGCCTTCGCCACCATGTTGCTGCTGCTGGGAGCGGCACAAGAAGGACTGGGCGTCCTTTTCTTCGCCCTGCGCAAACCGGCCGCCCCCCTCCTGGCCGAGCTTGATGTGCCACCCGAGTGGGAACCGCTGGGCGCGGTGGCGGTGGGCTGGCCGAGCCCGGACGACAAACCGTCCCTGTCGGCTTACCGGCCCCGCAAAGGCGTGGCCCAGGTGGTGCACCGGGGACGTTGGGGAGACAGGTGAACGGCCGCGCCCTGCTTGCCCGCGCCCTGGCCGTCGCCGTCCTGTTCGGCGGGGCCAGCGGCTGTGGGACGCGGGCGGGCGTTTTGGACGTCGAGAACGTCTACGCCCGGACGGTGTCGGCCAGAACGGCCCAAACGGCGGTCGACCTCGACATCGCCGCCCCACGAGCGGGCACGTACATCACGGCACAGGGCGCGGTGGACCTGGGCGCCCCCGGTTTCGCCCTGGCCGTGCAAGAAGCCGGCATCAACCTCAAGGAACTGTTGCTCGGGGACCGCCTCTACCTCCGGGTGCCGGCCTCGGCCCAGGCCACTAACGGGGGCAAGGCCTGGGCTGAGTTCGTGTTGAGCACCGGGGCCGCCGCCGGGGGGACCGTACTGGCGGGGCCACTATTGGCCGGTTCGGTGCTCATGGCCGTCGACCCCGCCCCTGACCTCGACCTCCTACGGGCGGCCCCGGCCAGCACTACCATGCTGGGGCCGAGAGTGCTCGACGGGGTGAGGGCGACCGAGTACCGTCTCGACTACTCGACGACCGAGCTCGCCTCCGTTCCCCGTAGCGGCGCACTAACGGCGGGATCGGTGAGCCTCCTGGCCCAGATCGCCCACCCCCGGCCGGCCCGGGTGCCCGTCTATGTATGGCTCGACAGCCGGGGCCGGCTCGTGGAGCTCAAAATGAGCGTCGTGCTCGGGACCGAGCCGCGCGCCCCAAGCCCGGCCCAGGCGGCGCTGGCCAACCAGCTCCCCACCACGTTGAGCGTCAACGTTTACCTAGGCCATTTCGGCGAGCGAGTGGCCCTGGTACCGCCGGCCGCCGGACGCACCAACGAGCTGCCGCGCTCCGAACTTGAAGGCGGGACGCTGTAAAGCCCCGCTCGCCGGCCGGGCAAGCATGGTTGGCGCCCGCGCTGAGGGCCGCCGGCCCGGCCCTGGTCGCCGTGGCTGTCTGCCTGGTCTGCTACGTGGCCGGATGGCGCGGCACCGACTGGGCCGCTCAGATCTACCGCTCCGCCCAGGTCGCCCATTACGGCGTGATCGACTGGGACCCGGGCTGGTACGGGGGCACCTACCCGCTCAACTACAGCCTCGTTTACCCCATCGCCGCCGCCTACCTGGGGCTGTGGCCATTGGCCGCCCTGTCGTCGGCCGGCGCCGCCTTATGTTTCGACCGGCTGGTCTCGGCCGCCCTAGGGAAGCGGCCGGCCGGCAGCTGGTACTTCGCCGTGGCGACGGCCATCGCCGTCGCCATCGGGCAGCTCCCTACACTGACGGGCGAGGCGCTCGCCCTCGGCTGCCTGGTGTGTTTCGCCCACCTCCGCTACCGGCACCGCGGCGACCGGTCTGACCCCATGGTCCTGGCCGGGGGGCTCGGGCTGGGCGTACTGGCCGCGCTCACTACCCCCGTCGTCGGGTCGTTCCTGTCGCTGGCGCTTTTCACCATGGCCGTGACGGGTTTGTCGCGCTCGTCCCGACGAGCCTGGTGGGAGATCGGGGCCGCCTCGATAGTCATGGTGAGCACGGCCGCCCTACCGGTCCTTTTCCCCGGCGCCGGGTATTTTCCGTTCCCCTACGGCGATCTTGTGGCCGTGCTCGCTATTTCCGCCGTTATCGCCAGCCCATTGCTCGGCACGCCGACGGTCTTGCGGATGGGGGCGCTGCTTTACGGGGCCACCAGCGTGGCGCTGTTCTTGGTGCCCACCCAAATGGGTGACAATGACGTCCGTCTGGCTGCCTATATCGGTATGCCCGTGGTCATCTGCTACCTGCCCCGGCTGCGTTTGCCCCGGGGGCGTTCGTCCCCGCGGCGTTCGTCCCGGGGGCCCGCCATCACCGCCACCGCGCTGGTCCTCGCCCTGCTCGTCGCCTGGGACTGGGGGCCGATGGCCGAAGCCCTCGGTGGCGCCACCGACGGGCGCTCCAGCGTGGCCGCGTTCTACCAGCCGCTGATCGTCGAGCTCACGGTACTGACCAAAGGCGCGCCGGTGCGGGTCGAAGTCCCCCCTGGCGCCCACCATTGGGAGTCGGCTTACCTGGCCCCCAAGTTCAGCCTGGCCCGAGGTTGGGAGCGACAACTGGACATGGCCTACGACGGCATTTTCTACCGACCGGGGCCTTTGCCGGCGTCTTCGTACCGGTCTTGGCTCGTCGCCAATGGCGTCTCTTACGTCGCCCTGGCCAACGCGCCGCTCGATTACGCGGCCACGGCCGAGGCCGACCTGCTCCGCTCGGGCCAGGTCCCGGGCCTGCGCCCGGTCTGGCACGGCAAGGGTTGGGAGCTGTGGGAAGTCACGGGAAGTGCCGGTTTGGCCAGCGGGCCGGCACGAGTGGCGGCGCTCAGCCCCCGGTCTGTGCTCGTCCGGTTCTCCACCGCCGGCACCAGCGTGGTCAAGCTACGTTGGTCGCCGTACTGGGACCTTTCGGGGCCAGGACGTGGCTACGCCTGCCTGACGCGGGCACCGGGTGGCTGGACCGAGCTGCGGACGGCGTACCCTGGTGATCTGCGGCTCCAGCTGTCGGTACTGGGGGCCGACCACGGCAACTGCTCAGCCGTTTTGGGCTCAACCCGCGCCTGACCATCGGAGGGACAACGGATGACCGATGCTTGACCGACCGAGAAGGGGCCGGGGGGCGCCGGCAGACGAGACGGCGGAACGGGCGATCACGACCGAGCTGCCGGGCCGGGGGCCGGGCGAGGACCGCGCCCGCATGCGCGCCGCTCGCCGGTTGGGGCGCCCGTTCGATAGGCAGAGCTCGTTTGTGGTCGGCTTTGTGGCCACCACCGGGGTGCTCTTGGCCCTCGCTCTCGGGGCCGCCGTCTACTCCGTGCGGAGCACTCTGGTCCTGGTGTTCCTGGCCCTGTTCATCTCCGTCGGGCTGGAACCGGTGGTCGGTTTTTTCACCCGGCACCGGGTGCGCCGTTCGGTCGCCGTGTTCATTGTCGTCCTGGTCGCTGCCGGCGTCGTGGCCGCCTTCGTTTATTCGGCCATCTCGCCCATCGAGCACGAGATCAACCAACTGAGCAGGCAGGCGCCCAAGTGGCGGGCCCAGATCGGCTCGGGCAAAGGCACGGTCGGGCGCGTGGCCCGGGATCTCCACTTGAGTTACTACCTGAGCGGTACGGGCAGCAAAAGCCTGACCAACGGCCTGGCGTCTGGTGCGCTCGGAGCAGGCAAGGAGGTGCTGAGCGCGGTCACCTCGTTCCTGGTGGTCATCGTCCTCACCGTCTACTTCCTGGCCGCACTGCCCTCCATCAAGAGGTTCAGCGTCCACCTCGTGCCCCACAGCCGGCGGGAGCGGTTCTCGCTCCTGCTCGACGACGTGCTGGCCGGTGTGGGCGGGTACCTGCTCGCCAACCTGTTCACGTCACTTGTCGCCGGCGTGGGCACCTTCCTTTGGGCGACGATCTTCGACATCCCCTACGCCATCCTCCTCGCCCTTTTGGTGGCGCTGTTCGACTTGGTGCCCGTGGTCGGCTCGACCGTGGCCGGGGTCATCGTCAGCCTGGTGGCACTGGCCGTGTCCCTGCCAACGGCAATTGCCACCGCCGCTTTTTACGTGGCTTACCGTTTTATCGAGGACTATTTGCTGGTACCGCGGGTGATGCGCCAGGCTGTCAACGTGTCGCCAGTCGTGACCGTCCTCGCTGTCATCATCGGCGGCGCCCTGCTCGGCATAATCGGCGCGCTGGTGGCCATACCGATCGCCGCGGGCATAAAGCTCGTGCTCGAGCAAAGTGTGTTCCCCCGCCTTGACAATTCCTGAGATGGCCGAAATGCCCTTGCAGTTCCGGGCCATGATGGACCTCGCTGCTCACGGTCCCGACACCTTCGTGGGCGCCGGTCCCCGGTACCCCTGGGAAGGCCTTTACGGCGGGCAGGTGGTGGCGCAGGCCTTGCGGGCGGCTGACCTGACGGTGAAGCCAGGTCACGCCCCACACTCGCTGCACGCCTACTTCCTGCGTATGGGCGACCCCGACGAACCCGTCCGGTTCGAAGTAGAACGCCTGAGGGACGGGCATAGCTTCGTAGCCCGCCAGGTCGTGGCCCGCCAGTCGACGGGCGCCATCCTCAACATGTCGGCGTCCTTCCAGGACGTGGGCAGCTTCACTATGGACGTCCAGCTGGCCGAGCCTCCCCAGGTCGCTGGCCCGGAAGCGGGCAAAGAGGTGAGCTGGAGCCAACTGTTCGAAATGCGCCTTGTGGACGGCTCGTTCCAGGGCGCCGGTGAAGGTACCCAGTCCGCCTGCAGCTGGTTCAGGATCCTGGAGGACCTCGGTCCCGAACCGTCGATGCACGCCGCCGCCCTGGCCTATGCCTCCGACAGTGGCCCCGCCTGGCTGGCAGGCGCATTGCACGAGGTCCAGTGCTCGCCGGAACGGGCCTGGCGGCCGGTCAGCCTGGACCACGCCATCTGGTTCCACCGGCCGTTCAGGGCGGACGAGTGGCTGCTCTTCGACGCGGCCAGCACCTCGCTGCGCGACTCGCGGAGCCTTACTCAGGGACGCGTTTTCTCGCCCAAGGGCGCCCTGGTGGCCACCGTGGCCCAGGAAGTCTTCCTCCGCCGGCCCCGGGCCACCTGATGGCCATCGGGACCGCCGAGCAGACCAGGGCGGCCGGCGGGCCCAGGGCGGCCGGCGGGACCAGGGCGGCCGGCCGGGCCCGGGCGGCGTGGCTGGCGCCTATCGCCATATGCGTGGCCAGCCTGACGTCGTGCGGCGGGCAGGGCCTGGCCGGTGGGCCGAACGGGACGGTGCCATCCGCCTCGTCTTCGACCGTGGCGGAGAGGTCGGTCAAGGGACTGGGCCGGATCCTGGTCACATCCGCCGGGATCACCTTGTACATGCTCACCTCCGACCCTCCGGGCGGCAGTAACTGCATCGGCTCGTGTGCCCTCGTGTGGCCACCCCTGGCCGCCAAGGGCAGGGTCAGAGCCGGTCCTGGCGTCAACCCGGCCCTGCTGTCGACGTACGCCCGTAGCGACGGGGTCCGCCAGGTGCTGTACGCCGGGCACGCCCTGTACACCTATCAGGACGACACCAGCCCGGGCATGGTCACGGGCCAAGGGGTCGAGACGTACGGCGGCATCTGGTGGGTAGTGGCACCATCAGGCAAACCTGTGACCAACGGGGCGGCGACGGCGGGCGCCCCCACCGCCTGAGACCCCACACCGACCACCGATCGCTTCGCGCCCGGCTGTAACCTGGCACCGTGGACGGCACCGCCAACCAGACCGTCGAGCTCAACGACGCCGTCGCCCTGCCCGAGCTTGCCCTCGGGGACCTCGGCCCGTTGACGGTGGCGGGACGGACCTCGCCCGGGGTGACGGGGCGGCGAGGAGCGCCCGACCGCTTCGCCCGGTGGGTGCTGCGCATCCGGGAACCGGGCACGGGGCAGGACGTCCATAATCTCTTCAGTAGCTCGATCGCCTTGTCGGCGACTCGGTGCCTTTTGAGCTACATCGTCTTCCCGGTGCTCGCCCCCTGGGTGGGCACGCTCCCACTGATCGGCCCCGCCATCGGCCTGCCCGTGGGGGCGGTGGCCCTGGTCTTCGATGTCCGGGCTATCCGGCGGTTCTTCAAGGCCGACCACCGCTGGCGCTGGGTGGCGGCGGCGCTTTACCTGGTGGTCATGGCGATGGTGGCGGCCCTCATGGGCCGCGATATATCCCGCCTGGCCTGAGCGCCAATTGGTTCGGAGCTAACCCCCGTAGCCGGGGACGGCCTGCAACCCTCTGACCGCCTCGAGCTGGGAGAGCACGGACAGCGGAGCCGAGGTATAGACGTCGACGATCACGGGGCCGTCGAGGTAACGGGCCAGGACGGCCGACGTCACCGGGTGGTGGGCCTGGCTAGTGGCTGCCGCCGCGCTCGGGTACAGCTCGACGGCCACCTGGCCGAAGGTGTCGCCGCAGTCGCCCTGCCACCAGAAAAGCTGGTCATAGGCGCCGTAGACGCTGCCCGAGTGGGCGTTGTCCCAGCAACCACCGGTCACCACGTGCTCGATGTCGTTGACGGTCGAAGTGAGCCCCGCCGGCAGGGCCGCAGGAGGCGTGCTCGGGGGCGGCTGGAAAGCAACGGTGGGCGTGGGACTGCCGGAAATGGGCCCTCCGCCCACGGTGGGCGACACCCAGATGCCCGAGGCCGGGTGAGTGGCGGCGTTGCGCCCGCCGGCGGCCACCGAAACGCCGCAGCCCCCCAGGGCCAGCGCCGCCGCAGCCAGGCCGAAAACCATCGTCGTCGGTCGTCTCCACATACCCGAGAGAGATTAGCTGAGCGGCAACGGCTTCTTGGCCTCAAGCCACGGCGGGGGGGGCCAGGAAGGCGAAGGCCGGTATGTTGCGCAGCACCGTAAAAACGACCAGCAGCCCGGCCACCGTCCAGCCCACCAGCCGGGTGCTCGGGGCCGGCCACCTCCACCAGCCCGTGGCTTTGCCCAGCCATGACAACCATCCCCAGGCGACGGCCAGGGCCAAGGCGGGAAAAAGGGCATTGGCGTGCACCATGAGCCCGAACTGCCCGTGCACCGCGGCCCAAACCGCCCTCGTCCCCCCGCAGAGCGGGCACCACAACCCGGTCAGAGCGTGAAAGGGACAGGGAGGGCTGAGGTGGTGCCGGAAGGGGTCCCGCAACGCCACCACGGTCGTGGCGGCCAGCAGCACGGCCGCCGTCACTGCTGGGGCCTGGGCCATCGGGTGGGCGCCCGACCGCCACCGGGCGTTGGCCTCTAACATGAGCGCCGGCTCCCTAGCGGGCCGTCCTGGGGGTGATGCTGAAGCCTTCGGGTGGGACCTTGAGCACCACGGTCCCCATGATCTTGTCGGCCAGAGTTTGGCGTTGCGCGTCCCAGAGCGGGAAGAGCATATCGATGATGAACGGGACCAGGCACAGCCAAGACGCCACCGCGTGGATAAGGCCCCGGACGAAACCCAAACCACCCCCGATCGTCTGGCCGGTACTGGCCTTGACGCACTTGAGGCCGGCTAGGCGCATGCCCGGGGTGGAGCCGTACTGGCCGACCTGGATGGCCAGGAAAATGGCGACGACCAGGGCCCACAGGGCGCCGATCAATGAGAAAAAGATCGTGCCCGTAGCCGCCGAGAGTATGTACAGGATGATGTAAGGGACCACCCCGATGGCCCAGTCCACCACCCATCCGAGGGCACGTTGCGGCCACAGCGCCAGCTCGCCTGTGGGGAACACCGTCGGCGCCCAGTTGGCTTGGGGCGAACCGAACTGGCCGTAGGGAGGCAGTTGCTGGCCACCGTAAGGCGGTTGGCCCGGGCCTGGGGCCGCACCCCAGTCGCTGGCGGGGGGCTGTCCCGGGGGCGGTGCACCCCAGGGCTGCTGGTTGCCGGGTGCGTTCGGGTCGTAATTGCTCACGATGGCCCTTTCATTAGGGGTTCGTCGGTAGTATGCCAGGTCGGGGCGCCTGTTGGTAGGCTTTCGTGCTCCGGCGATGACATCCCTTCTGGAACACTTGCGTTCGGCCACCGGTCCGGCCGCCACCGCTGGGCCCGACGAGGTCCTCGAGACGTTCACCGCCTGGGCCTCGGCAAAGGGCCTGCGTCTTTACCCGGCCCAGGAAGAGGCGCTCCTGTCCGTCCTGGCCGGGGACCATGTGATCGTCAATACGCCCACCGGTTCAGGCAAGACCCTTGTCGCCCTAGGCGCCCACCTGGCCGCCCTGGCCAGCGCCAAGCGCTCGTGGTACACGGCGCCTATCAAGGCCCTGGTGTCGGAAAAGTTCTTTGAGCTGTGCGCCGAGCTCGGGACGGCCAACGTCGGCATGCTCACCGGCGACGCCTCGATAAACCCCGGCGCGCCGGTGATCTGCTGCACGGCCGAGGTGCTGGCCAACGTGGCCCTGCGCTATGGCGAGGCGGCTCCCGTCGACCAGGTCGTAATGGACGAGTTCCATTTTTATGCCGACCCCGACCGGGGTTGGGCATGGCAGGTACCGCTCATCGAGATGCGCGGGTCACAGTTCGTCCTCATGTCGGCCACCCTGGGCGACGTCACCCGCTTCGTGGCCGATTTCGACCGGCGCACGGGGCGACCGACAACGGTGGTCACCTCCGCCGAGCGCCCGGTGCCGCTCGACTACCGCTACGCCCGGACGTTGGTCCACGACACCCTGGCCGAGCTCATAACCCAAGGGCTCAGCCCCGTATATGCCGTCCACTTCACTCAGAAGGCGGCGGTCGAGCGGGCCCAGGCGCTTACCAGCGCCCAAATAACCAGCCGCGCCGAGCGCGACCTCGTCGGCCGGGCCATCGCCGGTTTTCGCTTCGCCAGCGGGTTCGGCCAAACCCTGTCCCGCCTCTTGCGCCACGGGATCGGCGTGCACCACGCCGGGATGCTCCCGCGCTACCGGAGGCTGGTGGAAAGGCTGTGCCAAGAAGGGCTCTTGAAGGTCGTCTGCGGCACCGACACACTGGGCGTCGGCATAAATGTCCCGATCCGTACAGTACTTTTCACCGCCCTGTCGAAATACGACGGCACCACCAGCCGGGTTCTGTCGGCCCGCGAGTTCCACCAGATGGCGGGGCGGGCCGGGCGCGCCGGTTTCGATTCGGCCGGCAGCGTCGTCGCCCAAGCGCCCGAGCACGTGAGCGAGAACGACCGGGCCCTGGCCCGCGCCGGTGACGACGCCGGCAAGCGGCGCAAAGTGGTAAAAGCCAAGCCCCCCAAGGGTTTCGTGCACTGGGACGAGGGCACGTTCAACCGCCTCGTGGCCTCGCCGCCCGAACCGCTGACGTCCAGTTTCAGGGTCACCCACGCCATGCTGCTCGAGGTCCTCGACCGCCCCGGGGACGGTTGCGGGGCCATGAAGCGCCTGCTGACGGACAACGACGACCCCCGGCCGGCGCGCCGACGCCACATCCACCAGGCCATCGCCATGTACCGTTCGCTGGTGGGAGCGGGCGTGGTCGAGCGCCTGGCCGAGCCCGACGAGCTCGGACGCCGGGTGCGGGTGACCGTCGACCTGCAGGAGGACTTCGCCCTCAACCAGCCCCTCAGCCTGTTCGTTCTGGAAGCCGTCCCTCGTTTGGACGAGTCTTCTCCCGACTGGGAACTGGACGTCGTCTCGGTGGTCGAGTCCACCTTGGAAGGGCCGTGGCCGGTCCTGGCCGCCCAGCTCGAGCGCGCCCGCACGGAGACCCTGGCCCGCCTTAAGGAAGAAGGCATGGAGTACGAAGAGAGAATGGAGGTCCTCCGGGAGGTCGAGTACCCCAAACCACTGGCCGATTTCCTCTACGAAGTCTTCGACGTTTACCGCCTGCGCCACCCGTGGGCGCGCGACTATAACGTGGCGCCCAAATCGATCGTGCGGGACATGTACGAGCGCTTGATGGGTTTCTCAGAGTACGTGGCCCACTACGGTGTGGCCCGCTCCGAAGGGTTGCTCTTGCGGTACTTTTCCGACGCCTACAAGGCGCTGGTGCAAAACGTGCCCGAAGACACCAAGTCGGCGGCATCTCGCGACATAACCGAATGGCTGGGCGAGATCGTGCGCCAGGTCGACTCGAGCCTGCTCGACGAATGGGAAATGCTGAGCCACCCCGCCGAGCTCCAGGAGGCTGTCGCCCGCGGAGAACGCCCCGTCGCCCGCCGCCGTGACGAAGCGCCCGCCCTCACCGCCAATGCACGGGCGTTCAGGGTCATGGTCCGCAACGCCGCCTTCCGGCGGGCCGAGCTCGCCGCCCGGCACGACTGGCGGGCCCTGGAAGAGCTCGACCAGGGCGAGGGCTGGGACGCGGCGCGCTGGGAAGCCGCCTTCCAGCCCTACTTCGCCGAGCACCCCAGCATCGGCACGGGGGCCGACGCCCGGGGCCCGGACCTCTGGCAGGTGGGAGAAGAGGGCCGGCTCTGGCGGGCACGCCTGGTCCTCGACGATCCCGCCGGCTTTCGCGAATGGGCCATCGTTATGGCGGTGGACCTCGACGCCTCGGACCGGCTCGGCGAGGCCGTGCTGCGCCCCCTCGCCGTCGAGCGGGCCCGCTAACCTGCGAGGATGGCTATGAGACCCATGGGGCGTGACGAGGCGTTACAGCACCTGTTCGTCCTCGGCATCGCCGTGTTCCTCATCGTTGCACCGATCTACCTGGTTACCCCGGCGTACGCCGAGTACTCGCTCATTGGGCTGGGCGCCTTCTTCGGCCTCATCGACCTGGGGGTCATCGCCGCGCTGCGCCGGCCCCGGGCTGAGCACCGCTAGACGCCCTGGCCCCAACCGCGCCCTAGCCCTGGCCCTTCCCGCCTTGCGACGGTGGGTGGGCCACTAGAAGGAGGACTTTCCAGATGGCTTTACCTACCCGTCCCTTAGGCAAAACCGGGATGGACATCACGCCTGTCGGCTTCGGCGCCTGGGCGGCCGGCGGCGCCGGTTGGGCCTTCTCGTGGGGGCCCCAGGACGACGAGCAATCGATAGCGGCCATCCGCCACGCCGTGGAGAGGGGGGTCAACTGGGTCGACACCGCCGCCGTATATGGCCTCGGGCATTCCGAGGAGGTGGTGGCGGCCGCCATGGACGGCATACCCGTCGCCGACCGGCCCTTCATCTTCACCAAGTGCGGCCTGGTATGGGACGACCACGACCGCTACCGCCCGTCGTTACGAGTAGGGGCCCCGGACAGCATCCGGGCCGGGGCCGAGGCATCGCTGCGCCGGCTGAAGGTCGAGACCATAGACCTCCTACAGGTCCACTGGCCGCCCGATGACGGCGCCCCGGTCGAGGACTACTGGGGCACGCTGCTCGAGCTCAAGGAGCAGGGCAAGGTACGCGCCGCCGGGCTCAGCAACCACAACGTCGACCAGCTAGCGGCGGCCGAGGCGGTGGGCCACGTGGACACCCTGCAACCGCCCTTCTCGGCCATCAGGCGCACGGCGGCAGCAGAGATCGCCTGGTGCGCCGACCATTCGACGGGCGTGATCGCGTACAGCCCCATGCAGGCCGGGCTGCTGACAGGGGCCTTCACGGCGGAACGCGTCGCCCGTCTGCACGGCGACGACTGGCGGGGGCGCAACCCTAATTTCCAGGGCGAGCAACTGGAGCGCAACCTGGCCCTGGCCGACGCGCTGCAGCCCATCGCCGACGAGCGGGGGACTTCTCGGGCGGCCATAGCCGTGGCGTGGGTACTGGCATGGCCCGGCGTCACCGGGGCCATCGTGGGTGCCCGGAACAACCAGCAGGTAGACGGGTGGCTGGCGGCCGGCGAGATCGAGCTGTCCGCCTCCGAGCTCGAGCGGGTCGCCCTTGCCATCGAAACAACGGGGGCGGGGGAAGGCCCCGTCAGAGCGCCCCGGTGAGCGAGGGCGCGGTGCCGGTCCCCGTTTAGAAGGTTCAGAAGATTATGCGGGCCAGCCGGCGCCCTACCTTCAGGTAATAGTCGCCGGTAAAGCCGTTGAACTTGCTCCTGAGGACGTCGGTCAGGGGCTCGCGGGCTTCGACCGGTGCCAGGGGGACCTGCTCTTGGGCGCCGCCGTTGGCGGGCTCGACCACCAGACGCAGGCCCTTTTGCTCGGCCACCCGCCGCACTTCACCGTTGCTGGCGGCAAAACCGAGCGCCTTGACGATCTCGACGATCGGCTGGGACAGGTCGGCGACCGTGGGCAGGTCGGACATGCCGGCGTAGTTACGGCGAGAAAAGTGAGCGGCGAACTCGTCCCTGGCCACCATCGCCGCGTCCACTCCGTGCAGGGCGGCGGTGACTTCACCGGCCACGATCTTCTTTACGTCCCGGGGGTGGGCGGAACCGTTCGCCAACCGTTCGGCCACGATGACCAGTTCGCGTGCCTGCCATTCCGACAGGGCTTTCAGGTAAGGCTCCATCAGGCGGTCGGGAACGGACATCACCTTGCCGAATATCTCGCCCGGGGGCGCCGTCAACGGCACGTAATTACCCCTTGACTTGCTCATCTTCGCTCCCGTCCCGTCCGTCCCCTCCAGCAGGGCCGTGGCCACGACCAGTTCGGGCTCCTGGCCGCATATCTCCATCACCTTGCGGCACATCTGCATGTTCAGGAACTGGTCGAGACCGCCGACTTCCAGGTCGCAGCGCACCTCCACTGAGTCCAGGGCCATGGCCACCGAGTAGAGCAGTTCGGCCAAGGACAAGCTGTGGCCGGCCGAGATCCGGTTGCGGAAGTCCTCGCGCTGGAGGGACATCGCCACGGGGACGTGCGCGGTTACCTCGATTAGGCGGGGCAAGGTCACCTGGCGCAACCAGTCCCCGTTGTGGCGGAACTCGGCGCGGGAGAAATCAAAAAAACAGGAGGCCTGGTCCCGGTACGTGGCCAGGTTGGCCGCTATCTCCTCGTCGGTGAGAGCGGGCCGCTCGTCGGAGCGGCCGCTGGGGTCCCCGATCTTGGCCGTCACGTCCCCGACTATGAAGACCACCTTGTGCCCCATGCGCTGGAAGCGGTCCAGCACCAAGATGGGCACGGCATGGCCGAGGTGGACCTCGGCGCCCGTCGGGTCGATGCCGAACTTGGCCACAAAAGGGCGGCCTTTTCGCGCCGCCTCGGTCATCCGCGCCGCCAAGGCGTCGGCCGATGGTTGCAGGTGCTCGCAGCGCTCGGCCACCAGGGCCGCCTGCTCGGCCGGGGACATGTCCGAGAAATCCATGCGCCGGCGCTGGTAGGTCAGCAGCAACAGGTCCCGGACAACGGCGTCGTCGGCCAGGTCCGCCCCCACCAGGAGCGCGCTAGCCTGCTCGACGGAGTCGCTCAGCCGGGTCATCGGGCTCTTTTCCGTTCCATATCGTGGCGCCTCAGCCTAATGTGGCCGGGCACGGGCCGGGTTGGCCCCCGGTCGGGTTTGCGGCCGGCTACTGGGCCCGGGCCACGATGTTGAGGCGCACGTAGTCGAGGGTCGGCACCGGCATGGCCGCCGCCACTCGCTCCGCGAAAGCCCGACCTTGTTGCGGGTCGAGGGTAGCCAGGTGTTCCCGGAGGCAAACCGTCTGGAGGAAGTCCACCAGGGCAGTGCGGTCAGAGAACGGGACCGGCTCGGGATGGGACCAGACCTTGAGGTCCCCGAAACCAGCTCGCTCCAGGCGGAGCGTGGTGTCCTTTGGCGAGGCGTACAACCAGGTCCCGGCCCTTTCCACGCCCAGGGACCTCACCACCTCCAGCAACCCGGCGATGTTGCCCTCGCCCCCGCACTGGGCCACGAGCTGGCCCCCGGGGCGCAGGACACTGCGGATGTTGGCGAACAACCGGTCGTGGTCGGTCACCCAGTGGAATGTGGCGGTCGAGAAAACCGCGTCCAAAGGGCCGGTGCCGTTGAGGACGGCCGGGCGCAAGTCCAAAAGGTCGACTTGGAGGAAGCTCACCCTCCCGGCCGCACCGGCCAGACGCGATTTCGCCTGCTCGATCATCGGCGCCGAAGCGTCGAGGGCGACGACGTGGCCGTCGGGGAGCGCTTTGAGCAGCTCCTCGGTGACCCTGCCGGTACCGCACCCGGCGTCGAGGACGGTCTCGTGGCCGCTCAGTTCCAGGCGTTCGAGCACCGCCCGGCCCCAGCGGGCCTGGGGCGTCGACACTTTGTCGTACCGGGCCGCGTCCCACTCCATGGGCCGCCAGCTTAGGGACGCGCTGGGGCCCTGGCAACGGGCCCCGGTGGCTGGGGCGGGGCCTTGCGGGGCACCTGAGGCTAGCCTCAAGAGGATGGAGTTGCTCCGCTGGGAAGATCGGCCGGTGCTGCGCGGCCCGGTGCTTATGGCGGCCTTCGAGGGTTGGAACGACGCCGGCAACGCCGCGTCGGAAGCAGTCTCTTTCCTCTCGCAAACCTGGGGCGCCGCCACCTTCGCCGCTTTCGACGGCGACGAGCTGTTCGACTTCACCTCGGCCCGTCCCCAGGTCCGCCTGGAGGCGGGCGAAGCCAGACGTCTGGAATGGCCGTCGGTCAAGCTCGCCCACGCCTCCCTGCCGGGAGCCGAGCGCGACGTCGTCTTCCTCTCCGGCCCCGAACCCCAACTGCACTGGAAAAGCTTCGTTCAGGAGGTCCGGGGCGCCTGCCTTTCGCTAGGGGTCGAACTGGCGGTACTTCTCGGCGCCCTGCTGGCCGACGTCCCCCATACCCGTCCGGTCAGGGTTTCGGGAGGTGCCGCCACGGCCGAGCTGGCCGACCTGGCGGGCCTGGAACCGTCCTACTACGAAGGGCCGACGGGCATAGTTGGCGTCTTGAGCGACGCCCTGGGCCGGGCCGGCGTGCCGACTGTCTCGTTATGGGCGAGCGTCCCCCATTACGTTTCGCAAAGCTCCTCGCCCAAGGCCACCCTGGCGCTGGTCGAACGGAGCACCAGGCTGCTCGCCACCTCGGTCGATGTCGTGGAGCTGCAAATCGCCTCCGCCGCCTACGAACGCCAGATCAACGAGCTGGTGGCGTCGGACGATGACGCCTCGGCGTACGTGACCCGCCTCGAGGAGCAGGACGCCGACGTCCGCTCGGCCGAAGCAGACCAGCCGCCGCCCGACGAGGGCCCCCGGCTGAGCCCGGCGTCGGGCGAACGCCTGGCCGCCGAGGTCGAGCGCTACCTTAGGGAGCACCGCCGGGACTAACCCGGGGTGCCATCGGGCCGCGGTGCCATCGGGCCGGGGTGCCATGGGGCTAGGTGGCGGTAGGCTCATAGGTGTGGCGAACTGTCCTCACGGCTTTCCCGAGGGCGACTGCCTCATATGCCGCACGCTCGGCACGGCGCCGGGAACGGGAAAGCCCACCAAGACCAAGGTGGCCGCGGCGCCCGAGCTCGGCACCCTCTTGGCCCCGACCCGAGCGGGGCCCATGGTCGCCACCCGTGACCAGAGCCCCGAGCCCGTAGCCCAGCCCGGCGGCAAGAGCCGGCGTGCCGGCAAGCGACGGTTGTTCTGGCCCGTGGTCGCCGCCATCGTGGTCGGCGCCGTGGCGCTTTGGATCTTCGCCGACGTTTTCCGCTTCGCCCTGCACATCGCCGAGTACGTGGCCCTGGCCTTGGTGGCAGGTTGGGCCGGCTACCGGATCGGCCGCGCCCGGGGCCGTCACCTCTCCTGAGACCGGCCCGGGCCCCCGGCGGCGCCACGCCTAAGCCTGGCCGGGCTCCTCCTCGTAGGCGACGTAACCCGTGACTTCCAGCTCCAGGGCGAGCTCGGGACCGCCCGTAGCCACCACCCGGCCCGCCGACAAAACATGCACCGTGGTCACCGGGAGCTCGGAAAGAAGCCGGTTGTAGTGGGTTATGGCCAGCACCCCGACACCGCCGAGGCTCGACAGCTCCCCCACCCGGTGGGCGACGGCGCGCAAAGCGTCAACGTCGAGCCCGGAGTCGATCTCGTCCAGCACGGCGATACGGGGCCGGATGGCGCCCATCTGCACGATCTCGCAGCGTTTTCGCTCCCCGCCGGAAAGGTCCACATTGAGTGCCCGCGACAAGAAGCTCTCGTCAAAACCGACACTGCGGGCCTCTGACGCCACCAGCGCCGGGACCTCGGCCGGGTCCCGGCCCATGGCCGAGAACGCCTCGCTCAGCGCCTCCACCAACGTGACCCCGGGGACCTCTATGGGGTACTGCAAGGCCAGGAAGAGCCCGGCGTGAGCCCTCTCCCAGGCCGGCATGCCCAGTAGGTCAACCCCGTCGAGGCGGACGGTGCCCGCCGTCACCTCGTAGCCCGGCCGGCCGGCAATTACGTGGGAAAGGGTCGATTTCCCCGAGCCGTTCGGGCCCATCACGGCGTGCACTTCCCCGCTTCCCACGCGCAGGTCGATCCCTCGTAGGATTTCCTGGCTCCCCACGCGTACGTGCAGACCTTCTATGACGAGCTCGCTCACTCGACGGTCACCACCACTTCGTCACCTTCGACCCGGACGGGGTACACGTCCACGGGCCGGGTGGCGGGCAGGCACTGGGGGCTGCCGTCCTTCAACGAGAACGTGCTGCCATGTTTGGTGCATTCGATGGTGCCGGCGAACGGCTCCACTTCGCCATCCGAGAGGGACCAGTTCTGATGGCTGCAGCGGTCCGAAAGGGCGTAGATGTCATCGCCCACGCGGGCCACGCAGACACCGTAAGGCCCTCCCTCGGCCCGGATGGCGGCGCCGTCGGGCACCTCGGCCAGCTTCAGCCTGACCTCGCGGCTCACCTGGCCGGCCTCGCGCCTAAGCCGACCGAGCTCAACTTGGCCGCCACGGCCTGGCGTAAGCCGGCCCGCATGCCGCGGGCGGGAAAACGCACCAGTACGTCGTCTAGGAACCCGAGGGCGATCAAAAGCTCGGCCGAGGCCGTGGGCACCCCCCGGCTTTCCAGGTAGAACAGCTGCGACTCGTCAATGGGGCCCACCGCCGAAGCGTGGGAGCACCGTACGTCGTTGTCTTCGATCTCGAGGTTCGGCACCGAGTCCGCCTGCGCCCCCTCGGAGAGGACAAGGTTGCGGTTGGTCTGGAAGGCATTGGTGCCCTTGGCCCCTTTTTCCACCCGGATAAGGCCCGAATAAACCGAGTGGGCGCTGTTGGCCACGGCGCCCTTGAACAGAAGGTTGGACCGGGTGCGGGGAGCGGCGTGGAGCTGGACGGTGCGCAGGTCGTGCATCTGGTGGGCGCCGCCCAAGTAGGCGGCCAGCAGTTCGCTGTCGCCACCAGGGCCCTCCAGGGCCGAGTCGGTGCGCACACGGGCGTACTCGCCCCCGAGCGCCACCGTCATCGACCGCAGGGTAGCGTCTCTGGCCACCCTGCTCACCTGGTTGGCGAGCGACCAGGCGCCCGCACCGAGCAGCTGGAGGTGGCCGAAATCGAGCCGGGCGCCCGGCCCCACCTGCAGTTGGGCCAGCGGCACGGCCAGCAGGTCGGCGGGCGCCGAGGCCACCACCTCCACCACCTGTAGCGAAGCGCCCTCGGAGACTTCGACCTCCAGGTGGGGAAAAACGGCGGCCCCCTCGCCCTCGAGCCAATGGACCACGACGAGCGGGGCACCGACGGCCACGCCGGGCGCCACCCTCACCCTCCAGGGCACCTCGGCGAAGGCACTGTTGAGCCAGGTCCAGGGGTCGGCCGGGGGCCCGGCCAGGATGGGGAGCGGTCCGGCGCCCTCCCCGAACGGCCCTGCGCCGGACGGCCCGATGTCCAGGCCGGCCTGGGGGCGGACCACCTCGCCGAGGCCCCCGTTGCGGCTCACCACCACGGTGGCGTCGGCGCCGGCCGCCTCGACCAAGGCGCGGAGCTGGGCGGGCAGGTCGGCCACCGGAACCCCCGCCCCCGACCGCTCGGGGCAGGGCGCGTAGCGATCGAGGTCGAGCTCGTCTATGCGGCTGTAACGCCAGATCTCCTCCGCCTCCCGAGGCAGCTCGGAGCTCACAAAGCGCTCCCAGGAGGCCAGGCGCAGCTCCCGCAGCCACTGGGGGCCGGGACGGGAGCTTACGACTTGCGCGTTGAACTTGGAATTTTGCAGGACCGGCACGTTGGGGGCCCAGCTTATGCGCTTGTCAAGTAGTGCCGGCCAGGTAGGACAGGACCTCCTCGTCGGTGGTCTGGCTGAAGTCCTCGTACCAGGCACCGACCGCCTCCATGTGCGGCGGTTGGACGGGGCACACTTCCTCGTCGACCCACGGGGCCAGGCCGGCCAAAACTTCGGGGGGGGCCACGGGGACGGCCAGCACCACCCTCCCCGGGCCTTGCCGGCGCACCGCGGTCAATGCCGCCTTCATGGAAGCGCCCGTCGCCAGGCCGTCATCGACCACGACCGCACAGCGTCCCTCCAGGGACGGCGGTGGCGGCCGACCGGCCTGGTAGGCCTCGTCCTGGCGCAGCACCTTCTCCGCCGCCCGCTGCACGAGCTCGTGGACCCGGTCCGCTGACAGGCGCAGGGCGGCGATGACGCCCTGGTTGAGCACGGTGACACCGCCCGGGGCCACAGCCCCCACCGCCAGTTCCTCGTGCCCCGGCGCTCCCACCTTCCCGACCGGCATGACCATCAAGCACGCTCCCAGCAGGTGAGCCACGCCGGCGCCCACGGGGACACCGCCCCGGGGCACGGCTACAACTACGGGAGCGAGGGCACCAGGACCGCCCAGCCGGCGGGCCACGTGCTCGCCCAGCACCCGGCCGGCCTGGACGCGGTCAACGAAAGAGCGGACAGGGCCAGGCGAGCCGGCGGCCAACGACGGTCACTCTCCCGGGCCCTTTTCGGTGTCGACGACGACCCGGCGGTGGTCCTCGGGGTCGTAGCGGACGGGGATGGTCTCCCCCACCTTCACCCTGGCCCGGTCTTCCAAGGTAGGGAAAGCGACCCTGGTGGTCACCTCGAACGCCGCCGCGCCTTTGGGCTCGACCCGCAAGGTAAGGCGGCTACGGGTGACCGGCCCCAGGGTCCGCTCGTCGATGACGGACATGACAAGGGCCTGTGCCCGGCTGTTGAGCGGCTTCAGGTCACCGAAGGCGGCGTCGGCGTCGGCGGGGTGCTCTGGCTCCCGGCCGCCAGAGGCGGGGGCCACGCCCCCGGACCGCTCCCGGCCGCGTTCGCCCCGCTCGCGAGGCGGCCGGCGAGGGGCCCGGGGCGGCACCGGAGGAGGGGGAGGGGCCGAGCCGGGGTGGTCCGCCCTCGCCGTGCGGGGATGGCCCCCCATAGCCGTGCCCTGGAACGGGCCTTGAGCGTTGACAGCCAAGCTGAGGACAACCACCACCACCACCAGAGTGATGGCCAAGGCCAATGCCGCTCCCACAGGTTCGGATCTTAGGGCGCGGCAGCGGGCCTCTCAGCCGACGCTGCCCTCCATCTGTAGTTCGATGAGCCGGCTCCATTCGACGGCGTACTCCATGGGCAAGGTCCGCGTGACGGGTTCGATGAACCCGTTGACGATCATGCTCATGGCCTGCTGCTCGGAGAGCCCTCGGCTCATCAAGTAGAAGAGCTGGTCATCGCCGACCTTGGAAATGGTCGCCTCGTGGCCCACCTGGGCGTCGTGCTCACCGAACTCGATGTACGGGTACGTGTCCGAGCGGGACTTTTCGTCGAGCAAAAGGGCGTCACAGCGCACGAAGCTCTTGGAACGCTTCGCCCCCTCTTCGAAGCGGACCAGGCCACGGTAAGAGGTCCGGCCGGCGTCCTTCGAGATCGACTTCGAGATAATGGTCGACGTCGTCTCCGGCGCGGCATGGACCATCTTGGCCCCGGCGTCCTGGTGCTGGCCGGCGCCGGCATAGGCGACGGAGAGCACCTCCCCGGAAGCCTTCGGGCCCATCAGGTACACGGCCGGGTACTTCATGGTGAGCCGGCTGCCGATGTTGCCGTCGATCCACTCCATGTGGGCTTCGGCCTCGCAATAGGCCCGCTTGGTGACCAGGTTGTAAACGTTATTAGACCAGTTCTGTATGGTCGTGTACGTAACCCGGCTGGACTGCTTGCAAACGATCTCGACCACGGCGGAATGGAGCGAGTCCGTGGTATAGACCGGAGCCGAGCACCCCTCGATGTAGTGGACCTGGGCGCCCTCGTCGGCGATGATCAAGGTGCGCTCGAACTGGCCCATGTTCTCGGTATTTATCCGGAAATACGCCTGCAGGGGCATCTCCACCTTCACGCCTGGCGGGACGTAGATGAACGACCCTCCCGACCACACGGCGGAGTTGAGGGCGGCGAACTTGTTGTCGTTGGCCGGGATAATGGTCCCGAAGTACCGTTTTACGATGTCGGGATATTCCCGCAGGGCCGTGTCCATGTCGCAGAACAACACGCCCTGGCTGGCGAGCTCGTCCCGGTTGCGGTGGTAGACGACCTCCGACTCGTACTGGGCCGTTACGCCGGCGAGGTACTTGCGCTCGGCCTCGGGGATCCCGAGCTTGTCATAGGTGGCCTTCACCGAGTCGGGCAGCTGGTCCCAGGCGGAGACCTGCTTGTCGATGGGCTTTATGTAATAAAAAATGTCGTTGAAATCTATCCCCGAGAGATCCCCGCCCCACTTCGGCATCGGCCGGCGCTCGAAATAGCGCAGGGCCTTCAAGCGGCGCTGGGTCATCCACTCGGGCTCGCCTTTCATCCACGACATCTCGCGAACGATGTCCTCGTTGAGGCCCTTCTTCGGCTTGAAGACGTAGAAGTCCTCGATGTCGCTCCAGCCCAGCTGGTAGCGGCCCAGGTCCAGTTCTTGAGCAGTCGTAGCCATGGCGCTTCCCCTTCGATGGGATTTCTCCTACGTAGATAGTAACAACCCCCGCACTCCTACCGGCCTCCCCCTACCGGCCTCGCCCCGGCCCGCCCAGTTCGGCCGCCATCTCGGCGGCGGCGGCGGCCACGGCGGGGTCGCCCGGGCCCCCGACCATCACCGCCAGCAGGTGCTCGCGCCCGTCCCTGTCGGGGGCGGTGGCCAGGACCGCGCCCAGGGCTGCGGCGTCTGCGCCGACCAACACCACCGGCGTGCCCTCGGCCGCCAAGCGGGCGGCCACGGTAGGGTCGTCAGTCACTTTGAAGGCCGGGGTGGCCATCGGGCCCAGGTCGCGTGGCACAGTAATTTATACAGCTATGCCCCTCGCCGAGCTCTCCACGCCCCCTGTCGCGCCCCGCCGCCCCGCCGCCCACCTCGCTCACGGCGACGTCCGGGGGGACGACTGGCAGTGGCTGGCCGATCGGGACGACCCCGCGGTCGGGGCGTACTTGCAGGCCGAAAACGCCTATGCCGACGAGGTGATGGCCCCCATCGCCGGCCTACAGGACCTCCTGTTCGAACAGATCCGGGCCCGGGTGTCCGAGACCGACATCTCCACCCCGACGTTCCACGGTGGCTGGTGGTACTGGTCCCGGACGCGGGCCGGCCAGCAGTACCCGGTGCACTGCCGGCGGCCCGACCCCAACCGGTCCCTCTCGGCGGCCCAGGTCCTGGCCGCGGCTCGAGCCGCCCTGCCCGGCGCGGGCGTCGCCGGTGACGGTACCCCCGCCCCCCGGACCGGCCCCACCTCCCAGGGCGAGGTCGCCCCTCACGCCGGCCAGGTCGTCCTGGACGAGAACGTCCTCGCCGGCAGCTCCGGTTACTTCGCCGTGGGCGTGTTCGACGTCCGGCCGGACCAGCAGGTGCTCGCCTACGCCGTCGACCACGACGGCTCGGAGCGCTACCGGCTACGCTTCCGGGACCTAGGCTCGGGGGACGACCTGGCCGACGTGATCGAGGACGTCCACTACGGCTCGGCCTGGTCGTGCGGGTGCACGACCTTCTACTACGTCCGCCCCGACAAGGCTATGCGGCCGTGGCAGGTCTGGCGTCACGTCCTGGGCACCCCGGCGGCCCGGGACCAGCTGGTGTACCAGGAAGACGATGAGCGCTTCTTCGTGTCGGTGGAGTTGACCCGCAGCCAACGGTTCGTCCTGGTGACCTGCGAGTCCAAAATGGCGACCGAGGTCCACTACCTGCGAGCCGACAAGGACAAGGGCGGGCTTTCGGTTGTCCTGGCCCGGCGCCAAGGCTTCGAGTACGACGTCGACCACGCCGTGCTGCCCGGCCGGGGGGACACCTGGGTGGTCCGGGCCAACCAGGGCCCCGACGGGGAGAAGCTCGACAATTTCGCCCTGTTCGGCCTGCCCGTGGGCGAAAGCCGGTACTCCGCCCTCACCCCCGTGCTGGCCTATCGGCCGTCGGTCAAGATAGAGTCCGTCGACGCTTTTGCCCGCCACCTGCTCGTGCTCGAGCGGTCTGAGGGCATGGAGCAGCTGAGGGCCGTGCGCCTGTCCGATGGGAGCGAGCACGTGATCGCCCAGCCCGAGCCGGCCTACGCCCTGAGCGACGACGCTGGCCCCGAGTGGGACACTGACGTCGTCCGCTTCGGTTATAGCTCGCTGGTACGGCCCCCCTCCAGCGTCGATTACGACCTGGAGCGCCAAGAGCGCACCACAGTGAAGGAGACGACGGTGGGCGGAGGCTTCCACCCCGACGATTACCGCACCGAACGCTTGTGGGCCGACGCCGAGGACGGGGCGCGCGTCCCGATCTCGGTGGTCTGCCGGCGCCACCAGGGGCTCGACGGCACGGCGCCGTGCCTGCTGTACGGCTATGGGAGCTACGAGATCCCGATCGACCCCTCGTTCTCGCTCTCCCGGCTCAACCTTCTCGAGCGCGGTTTCGTCTTCGCCATCGCCCACGTGCGGGGGGGCGGGGAAATGGGCCGGGCCTGGTACGAGCAGGGCCGGCTGATGCACAAGAGGAACACCTTCGGGGACTTCATCGCCTGCGCCGAGCGTCTCATCGCCGGCGGGTGGACCTCGCCCGACCGCCTCGCCATCCGCGGCGCCAGCGCCGGGGGCCTGCTCATGGGGGCCGTGGCCAATATGCGGCCCGACCTGTTCGGGGCCGTCGTAGCCGAGGTCCCCTTTGTCGACGTCCTGACCACGATGTCCGACGAGAGCCTTCCCCTCACGGTCACCGAATGGGAGGAGTGGGGCAACCCCCGCGACGACCCCGCTGCTTACACCTATATGAAGGCTTACTCCCCCTTCGACAACGTCCGCCCGGCCGCCTACCCGGCGATGTACGTGACCGCCGGTCTCAACGACCCTCGGGTCGGCTACTGGGAACCGGCCAAGTGGGTGGCCAAACTGCGGGCCACAAAGACCGATGACAACCCCCTGGTGCTGCGCACCGAGATGGGCGCCGGCCATCAGGGCCCGTCGGGCCGTTACGACGCCTGGCGGGACGAGGCCCGGGCCCAGGCCTTCGTCCTGGCCGCCCTGGGCGCGGAGAGCTGAGGCCGGCGCTCGATGGCGCGGGAGCGGGCGCGACGGGCGGGGCGCGGCCCGAGGCCGTGAACTGGTCGGAGTGGGCCCGGGGGAAAAACGCGAAGGCCCGGGCCAAAGACCGCTGGCGGGAAACGCACGACTTCGACGCCTTTGGCCCCCGGGGGGCCGTGGACGGCGTCAGGGTCGTATCGTTCGCCTCCAACGACTACCTCGGGCTTTCGTCGCACCCGAAGGTGCTCGCCGCCGCCCACCAGGCCATCGACCGGTGGGGCGCGGGGTCAACGGCGTCGCGCCTGGTAAGTGGTTCTCGGCCGGTGCACACACAACTCGAGCAGGCGCTGGCCGATTGGAAGTCCGCCGAAGCGGCCATCGTTTTCCCGACCGGCTACAGCGCCAACCTGGGTACCCTTTCGGCGCTTGCCGGCCCCCAAGTGCTCATCTGTTCGGACGAGCACAACCACGCCTCGATAATCGACGGGTGCCGTCTGGCCGGTGCCCTGGGCGCCCGCGTGGAGCTCTTCCCCCATGCCGACGCCGGCGCTGTCCGGGGCCTGCTCGGTTCGTGGACGGGACGGGCCGTCGTCGTCACCGACGCCGTGTTCTCCATGGACGGCGACGCCGCCCCGGTCGAAGAACTGGCGCAGGCCTGTGCCGACCACGATGCCCTGCTCGTACTGGACGAGGCCCATTCGGTCCTGGCGCCCCATGTGGGCCCGCTGGCGTGCGAGGTCCTGCGGGTGGGGACCCTGTCAAAGGCACTAGGCAGCCTGGGGGGCTTCGTGGCCGGCGCCCGGGTGATGACCGAAATGCTGGTCAACCGGGGGCGTCCCTTTATCTTCACCACGGCGCTGGCGCCCGCCAATGCCGCTGCCGCCCAGGCGGCACTGGAGGTCACGCGCTCGGCCGAAGGGGCGGCCCTGGTCCAGCGGCTGGAAGGCTACGCCGACCGCTTCAGGCGGCCCGAGAGGGCGCGCTCGCCCATCGTGCCCGTTGTGGTCGGCACGGAACGGGCCGCCCTCGAAGCGTCGGCCGCCCTGCTGGACCAGGGCCTGTTCGTACCGGCCATACGGCCTCCCACCGTCCCCCCCGGTCGTTCCCGCTTACGGGTCAGCCTGTCCGCCGCCCACACCGATGAGGAGGTCGAGCTACTGGCCCACGCCCTCGGGCGCCACCGCCTGTGGCCCTGAAGGGCCGGTCCAATGCGCCGTGGTCAGTGCGTCGCCACCGAGGGCTCATCGTCAGGGGCCGGGTAGCGGACGTCGATCACCGGTGCCGGTGGAGGGACAACGGCCGGGCCGCCCGGCGACGCTTGGGCTATGACCGCGGCTATCTCGTCCCCGATGAGCTCGTCGCGCTCGAGCAGAGCGTCGCGCAGCGCCTCGACCACAGGCCGCTGGGCCAGGAGGATTTCCCGGGCGGCGCTGTGGGCCGAGGTCAGGAAGGCGTCCACCGCCTGACGGCTGGGTTCGTCGGCGAGCACCTTGCTCACCAGGTCACCGGGGGCATGGGACGCTTGCAGCGATATCAGGCTGCCGGCCATGCCGTAGGCGCCGACCATCTGGGCGGCCAGGCGCGTCGCTCCGACGAGGTCGCCGGACGGGCCCGTCCCGGGTTCCCCGAAGAAGATCTCCTCGGCGGCCATCCCGCCCATGGCGATCTGCAATAGCCCCTCGCACTCGCTGCGAGTCTGAGTGAAACGTTCCTCGGCGCCCGAATGTGACAGCAGTCCCAGGGCTTCACGACGCTTGATGATGGAAAGGACATCGAGGTTGCGACCAGGGGCGGCAAAATGTGCGACGGTGGCATGGCCCGCTTCATGGGTGGCTATGGCCCGGCGCTCCACTTCGTTGTAGATCACGGGCTGGGCCAAGCCGAGCTCCTCGGTCATCCGCGCTTTCTGCACGTCTTCCCAGCTCATTTGCCCCCGTCCACCTCGCAACGCCCACACCAGCGCCTCGTCGAAGAGGTGCTCGAGCATCACGGGCGAATAGCCGAAGGTCGAGGCGGCCAGGTTGTCCCGTTTACCGGGCTCGTCGAGCTCTTCGTTGTGGGCTTTACGGGCCAGGTAGTAGTCGATGATCTCCCGGCGCCCGACCCGGTTGGGGACGTCCACCCTTATTGTGCGGTCGAAGCGGCCTGGGCGCAGCAGCGCCGGGTCGAGGTCAGAGGCACGGTTGGTAGCCCCTATGACCAGGAAATTGGCCGGCGCCAGGACGCGCTTGTGCAATATCCGGGAAGGGGGGAGCCACCGGTTGATGGCGTCGATAAAAGCGTTGCCCACCCGCCGGCCGAAAGGCGGCGTATCGAAGGACTGCAACTGGATGAGCAGCTCATTGACCACGCCGGCGATGCCCTCACGGCCGGGGCCGGCGCCCAGGCCACCCCGGGCGGCGCCGATGGCGTCGATCTCCTCGATGAAACCGATGGCGCCGCCCTCCCGCCGGGCATAGCGCTGCAGGGCCCGGAAATAGGACCGTATCTTGCGGTTGGTTTGCCCGTAGTACATGGACTGGAACGCTGACGAGGACACGAACAGGAAGGGCACGCCGGCCTCGGCCGCCATCGCCTTGGCGATGTAGGTCTTGCCCGTCCCCGGAGGGCCCTCGAAAAGTACGGCGCGCCGAGCGGTCCCGCCCATCCGTTCCTCGAAAGTGCGATGACCGAGGAAAAGGTTGAGGGTTTTGATGACTTCTTCGACGACGACGTCAGCACCTACCACGTCGGCCAGGCCTATGCCTATTTCCTCCGGCCGGTACAGGACGTGGGGCGAACGTCCCGCCATGAGCAATGGCCCCCCGAGCACGAACGCCAGCAGGACCACGAGGAGCAGCCCGGGCACGTAGGGGGCAAAAGACGAAGAGATACCGGGATGGGGCCAGTGGAAGTCGCCGGCAGCGGCGGCGTAGTTCCCCTGGACGTAACGGACCACGCCGGCGGCGGTCCGCGCTATTACCGGGACGCCGACCACCACCAGGACCACGAGCAGCCCGCGGAACCGGGCTTGGCGTGCTTTTTCCCTGGACCTCATGACATCCGCATCGCGGAGAACGCTCGTCGACCCCAGCGCCGCCAGTTCCATGGCCTTATCCTCCCCTTGTCCGCGGACTCGACCGGGATTCTAAAGCGGCTTGCCAGTTGTGCGCCCTCGCTCGCGCCTTGAGCGTCCATAGGACCGCCATAAGTGAGCGGGGCCTATCACCCTGTCCGTGCCTTGCCCTGATCGTTTGACTACGGTTTGGTCGAATGCCTGAGTTGAACTTGCGCAACGATGTCTACCGCCGCCCTCTACAGACGGCTCTCGACCGGTTAGGCCTGAGCACGGGCTGGCGGTGCGCCGACGTCGGCGCCGGCGGGGGCGACGTGACGGTGGCGCTGGCCGAGGTGGTGGGCCACCACGGGCGCGTGTACGCCGTCGATGTCGACCCCGCCCGTAGGGACCAGGTGGCCCAGGCGGCGGCCGAGGCCGGCGAAGCCCAGGTCGTCGCCATCACCCAGGCCGCCGAAGACCTCGTCCTGCCGGAGAAGGTCGACCTGGCGTACTGTCGCTTCCTGTTGATGCACGTCATCGACCCCTTGGCTGTCCTCGTGCGCATGGCGTCGGTGACCCGGCCAGGCGGCTGGCTGGTGGCCCAAGAGCCCATCACCTCGGCCGGGAGGGTCGGCGGGTCACCCATGTCGATGCCCGGCGCCCGCCACCCGGACGTGGGGGCCACCCTGCCGGCGCTGGTCGGCGACGCCGGCCTGGTGCTGATGGACGCCTGGGCCGAGGCCCCCGCCGGCGCCGGTCCCGGCCCGGTGGCGGACTACCTGGAGGACCTCACGGGCGTGAGCCCGGGCCACGACCCCGTCGTGCTGCCCCCCCTCGTCACGGTGGTGGCCCGCCGGCCCGCCGACTAGCTCTTCCAGCCGAGCAGTTCGGCCACCGGGGGGCAGGTAGGCCGGGAGAGCGCGGGCAGGGGGGCTTCGAGGCCCTGGTCACCTACGACCGCCTCCAGTTTGGCGGCCTCGATCACCCTGACGGCGCCGTCGGCGCCGCCGCCGGCCCGCTCGAGCAGCTGCTCCCACAGCGGGCCGGGCAGCAGTACGCCTCGGCCCACCACGGCCCAAACGGGTTTGCCGGCACCGACGGCGGTGGCCGCGGCCGCCGCGGGACGCGCCCCGGTCACGACGGCACCGGGCCCGGCGGCCAGGGCCGAGACCACCACCATCTGCGCCCTCGCCGCCTTCTTCTGGACCTCGACATCCGGGCGACGGCGCCGCAAGGCCGCCCTTATGGCCCCGGAGGCGTCGGGGAAGGCGACGACCGCCGGGACGGGCAAGGCCTCGGCCAGACGGCGGGCGGTGGGGTCGCCGGCGAGCTCACCGGCCGCGTCCCGGATGCCTTCGGGCGGGTCGGGGGCACAGAGGGCACGAGCGCCCAGCCACCAGGCCTGTCCCGACGACGGGAAGTACTCGATAAGCCGCCGGCAAGCGTGGACGAGGGTGCCGGGGCTCTCGGCGGCCAGCTCGGCCAGGACCTCGGCCGCCTCCCGGGCCGGGAAATCGTCACCGCTCCCCCATCCCCGGGCCAGGTAGCGCAGCTGTTCGAGTGGGTGCACGCTCATACCGTTTCAGGTGGTGTAGTCGGTCAGGTGGTGCAGTCGGTCAGGTGGTGTAGTCGGCGTTGATACGCACGTACTCGGCCGTCAGGTCGCAACCCCACACCGTGGCCGTAGCCGAGCCGGTGCCAAGGGTTACGTCGATCTCCACCAGGTCGGAGCGCATCAACCTGGCCAGTTCCTCCAGGGCCTGGTCGTCCAGCCGGCGGGGGTAGACCTCCAGGCCGCCGAAACTCACCCGCACCGCCTCGGGCACTATGTCGGCGTCGTCTGAGCATTTGCCTACCGCCATTACCACCCTTCCCCAGTTGGGGTCGGCGCCGTGCACGGCACACTTGACCAGCGGGGAGTTGACAATAGCCTTGGCCACCCGCTTGGCCTGGTCGGCGTCCCGGGCCGTCCCCACGCGGACCTGGATGACCTTGGTCGCACCTTCGCCGTCCGCGGCCAGCTGCAAGGTGAGGGAACCGCACACAGCCAGCAGGGCTTGCTCGAGCTCCGAGGCCGCCACCGGCCCCGCCGCCCCGTTGGCCAGGACGAGCGCCGAGTCCGAGGTCGAGGTGTCGGTGTCGATCGACAGTGAGTTGAAGGTGGCGTCGACGGCCCGGCGGAACGCCCCGGCCAACGTCTCCTGGGGCACGGCCGCGTCGGTGAACACGTAGGCCAGCAATGTCGCCATGTCCGGCTGGATCATGCCCGAACCCTTGGCGATGCCGCTCACCACGGCCTGGCCGGCCCGGGCGCTGGCGAGCTTGGGGACCGTGTCGGTGGTCATGATGGCCCGCGCCACCGAGGCGAGGTCGGCCGTCACCGGCCCCTGCCGGTCCAGGTGGGCGAGCTGGCCCAGGTGGGCACGGATACGGTCCATCGGGTACGGGCGGCCGATGACCCCGGTCGAGCCGACCAGGACGTCGACCGGCCGGCACCCCACCGCCGCGGCAACCAGGTCGGCCAGCTCGTGGGCGTCCCGCTCGCCTTGCTGACCGGTGGCCACGTTGGCGTTCTTGGACACCGTGACCACGGCGCGGGGCGACCCCGCCTTCAAGTGCTCACGGCACAGCACGACGCTGGGACCGGCGAAGAGGGACCTGGTGAACACCCCAGCGGCGGTGCACGGGACGGTGCTCGCCACGATGGAGAAATCCTGGCTCTCGTCCTTGATGCCGATATTGGCGGTGTAGGTCACGAAGCCCTGAGGCACGGCCACGGCTGCGCCCGTCAGTACTTGTGCCGTGTCTGGTCTCCCGGTCTCTGGCATGGCCTGACCATGATCGCGCCGTAGGCCACCGCCTGGCTCGCATGGTCCGGGCCGGCAGCGGGAAGGATGTGACGATGAACGTCATAGAACGCGCCGCCCGCAGCTTCGACGCCTTCCAGCAGCGCAACCGGGCCCTGTCGCTGGTTTTCGGGGTTATGAAGAAGTTCGGCGACGACAATGGCGGGATCCTCGTCAGCAGCCTCGCCCAAACTGCTTTCGGTGCCCTTTTCCCGTTGCTGTTGTTGCTGGTCACGATCATGGGCCTGGTGCTCTCGAGCCACCCGGCCCTACGACAAAGTGTGCTGCACTCCACGTTGAGCCAGTTCCCCATCATCGGCAACGATCTCGCCAGCAACATCAAGGCCCTGCACCGAAACAGCGTCGCCGGTCTGGCCATCGGCATCTTCGGCCTGATATGGGGCTCGCTCGGCCTGGCCCAGAACGGGATTTTCACCATGGCCCAGGTCTGGAACATACCCGGCCCGGCCCGGCCCAACTACCTGAAGCGCCTGTTGCGCAGCTTCTCGTTCCTGGCCGTGTTGGTCGTGGGCCTGGTACTGAGCACGTTCTTGGCCGCCGGCGCCCCCACCGCTCGGGGCTCGCTCGTCCTGGCCATAGTCGGGGGGGCGCTGTCCGCGGTGGTCAACTTCGGTGAGTACCTCTTCGCCTTTCGTGTCCTCACCCCGGCGAAGATCTCGCTCCGGCAGCTAGTGCCGGGGGCTGTCCTGGCCGGTATCGGCTGGACGGTCTTGCAGGCCCTGGGGGGCTTCGTGGTGGGGCACTACCTGAAAGACGACAGCGCCGTCTACGGCTTGTTCGGGATAGTCCTGGGCCTTTTCGCCTGGATTTACCTGATCGCCGAGCTGACCGTGTACGCCGCGGAGCTGAACGTGGTCCTGGCCCGGAGGCTGTGGCCCCGCGCCATGGTCCAACCCCCGCTCACCGACGCCGACCGGCGCTCGATGGCCGCGCAGGCCCTCCAGAACCAGCGCCGGCCCGAGCAGCGCGTCGACGTCTCCTTCGACGAAGGCCAGGCCCAGGAGCGGGACGGGCCCCCGGAAAAGGCGCCGGTCGACCAGCGTCCCCCGTTTGGACAACGTCAGCCGGCTTAAGGTTTGAACACCATCAGGTAGAGGGCGCCCAGGAGCAGGACGTTGAAGATGCCCATGCCGGCAGCGATGCGCCGGTACAAGCGGTCGAGCTCGGCCAATTGGGGAGGGCGGGCCGGTGGGGCCATGGCCGGGGTCTCGGCCAGCTCCAGCAGGGCCGCCCGGTAGCGGCGCTCGGCCGGGCGCACCAGCCCGTGCAGAGCACCGACCATGACCACGAACACGCCGAGGGCGGCGCTCACCCAGGGCCGGGCCAACGACGTCTGGCTGCCGCCCGTGGCCGCGGCCAGGATCCCGAACAACCCGGCGCCGTAAAGCAAGAACTCGCCCACCAGGGCCACCTGGCCGAACACGGCCAGGACGCCGGCGGCGGCCACAAAGCCGCGCCGGCGAGCGAGGTCGAGCACGAAGGAGCGGTAAGCGATGGCGCCGAAGCCGCCGACGGCACAGATCACGTGCAGCAGCACGAACGACTGGTACAGACGGCCGCCAGCCGCGGCCACCACAACCGGCATCAGCCGACTATCCCGCCCCGCGTCATGGCCACCACGTCCAGGGCCCTGTCGACCTCCTCCTCGCTGAGCAAGCCATTTTCCAGCACGACCGTGCGCAGGTCCTTGCCCTCGGCCATCGACTGTTTGACCACCTTGGCGGCCTGCTCATAACCGATGTAAGGGTTGAGGGCGGTCACCACGGCGGGGGACGACAGCGCATATGTGCGGCAACGCTCGGCGTCCGCCTCGAGGCCGACGATGCAACGGTCGGCGAATAGGCGGCTTACATTGGCCAAAAGCCGGACCGCTTCCAAGAGGTTATGGGCGATGACGGGGAGCATGACGTTGAGCTCGAAATTGCCGGCCGCCCCCCCGAAGGCAATGGAGGCGTCGTTGCCGATGACCTGGGCCACGACCTGGGACACGGCCTCAGCCATGACCGGGTTGACCTTTCCCGGCATTATCGAACTACCAGGCTGCAAATCGGGGATCCTCAGCTCGGCCAGGCCCGCTCGAGGGCCGCTGCCCATCCAGCGCAGGTCCGTGGCGCACTTATAGAGCGAAACCGCCACCGTACGCACCGCCCCGGACGCCTCCACCAGCGCGTCGCGTGAACCCTGCGCTTCGAAATGGTCCCTTGCTTCGCTGAGGGGCAACCCCAGCTCGCCGGCCAATCTGTTTATAACCGCGGCGGCGAAGCCGGGCGGGGCGTTCAGCCCCGTACCGACCGCCGTCCCGCCCAGGGGCAGTTCACCGACCCGGGGAAGGCAGGCCTCGAGGCGCTCGACGCCGTGCTCCACGGCCGCCGCGTAACCGGCAAATTCCTGGCCCAGGGTCACCGGAGTGGCGTCCATCAGGTGGGTCCGGCCCGCTTTGACCACGCCGGCGAACTCGTCCGCCTTTTGGCGCAAAGCCCGGGCCAGGTGGCTCAGGGCAGGGACGAGCGAACCGGCAATTTCGCCGGCGGCGGCCACGTGGATAGCCGAGGGGAAGACGTCGTTCGACGACTGGGAGGCATTGACGTGGTCATTGGGGTGAACGTGCCGGCCCAAGCGTTCGGAGGCCAGCGTGGCCAGGACCTCGTTCATGTTCATATTGGACGAGGTGCCCGACCCGGTCTGGAAGACGTCTACTGGGAACTCGGTGTCCCACTGGCCATCGGCCACTTCGGCGGCAGCCTCGGCTATGGCGGCGGCGACATCGGCCGGCACCACGCCCAGGGCCGCGTTCTCCAACGCCGCCGCTCTTTTCACCAGGGCGAGCCCGCGGATGAGCGACCGCTCTATGCCCTGGCCGGAGACCGGGAAGTTCTCGACGGCGCGCTGGGTCTGTGCCTGCCACTTGGCCAGGGCCGGCACCTTTACTTCCCCCATGGAATCGTGCTCGGTCCGGTAACCGCCGTGGGGGGCCGGGCGGGCCGGGGCCATGGGACCTTCGGGACTGGTCATTGGCCTGCAAACTACCTCCATGGCCCCCCGCCCGGCACCTGCGCCGGCGGCGTTCAGGGCGACGGGCGGACGCCGTGGCCCATCAGGTCTGGCAGTCGCCACTGGTTGAGGGTGTTCAACTGCACGGCGTTGCCCGTCGCCTCGACGATCTGGGCGCCGCCGACGTAAATGGCGGTGTGGTAGACGCTCTGCCAGTTGGCGGCGTCGGTACCCCAGAAGACGAGGTCGCCGGCCTGAAGGCCGGCCCAAGCCACGGCGGGCCCGGCGCCGTGGTACTGGGCGTTGGCGACGCGCGGGATGTAAGTGCCCGTGGCCTCGTACCACGAGCGGTAGGCGAGCCCGGAACAGTCGTAGCCCCGGGGCCCGGTCCCGCCCCATACGTAGGGCTTCCCCAGCTGGCTGAGGGCGAACAACACGGCTCTGTCCCCCGGTGTGACAGGTGAGAAAAGAAGCGCCTGTGCCGGCGGGCGCCCCTCGGCGTCACCGAACGGGGTGGCGGTGCCGTTCTGGTCCACGACCCAATAACCGTGCCCGCTCGCGTCGGGGACTATCTTCTCGGCCGGGTCCCCCCCGGCCGGGACGGTAGCGCTGCCGGCATTGGTGGCGTCACCGAAGCTGTAGACCGAACCGTCGGCAGATACGAGCCAGTAGCCGAAGCCGTCCGGGGTGGGGGCCATGTCCACGATCGGGCTGCCCGAGGTGGGGGACGAGGGGGAGGCCCCAGGCCCGAACAACCTGGCGTCGCCAAAGCCGAAAAGGCCCCCATCGGCGCTCAGGAGCCAGTAACCGGCCCCGTCGGGGGTGGGGACCAAACGCACTATGGGGCGGTCGACAGGGCTCGTGAGCGAGCCGAAGTAATGGGCGTCGCCGAAGCTGTAAACCGAGCCGCCGGCCGACACGAGCCAGTAGCCGAGGCCGTCTGCCGTCGGGGCCATGTCGACGGCGGGCTGGTCCAAACTGTCCCCGCCCGGCCCGTAGGCCCGGGCCCCTCCTTCCGCCCAGACGCTGCCGTCCGAGGCCAGGAGCCAGTACCCGTTCCCGCTTGGTGTGGCCGCCACGGCCACCACCGGCGAAGACAGGGCCCCCCCGGGCGTACCGCCGAAGTTCCCGGCCCCGCCAAAGGCCCAAACCGTGCCCGCGGCGTCGGCCAACCAGTACTGAGCAGGCACTTGGCCGGCCAGCGGCGGAGCCGGAGGAGCCGACGGACCGGCCGCGAAAGCCGCTCCCCCCGTCGCTCCCACGACTGCCGCGACGGCCAGGACCAAGCCGAGCGCGCCCCGTACTGTTATGGTGCGCGCCCGTTCCAAACGGGGAATGACCATGTAAACGTCGCCATCGGCCGGGCCTGGCCCGGGCTTGAAAGTGGCTTCCGGCTTAGCGCGTTGAGGACCGTTTTGCCGACGCGGCCGGGATGGGCGCTACCGGGCTTCCTGGGGACCTAGCTGGAAGTGCTCGCGCTGCGCCGCCTTCACGGCGTCGGTGTGGGCGAGCAGGAAGATACCCACCACGATGGCGGAGAAGGAGAGCACCTCAAGGGTGGTGGCCAGGACCCCCGAACGCAACGTCTCCCCGAAGGCGATGGCGCCGATGAAGACGCTGACCACGGGGTCAGTGGCCGACAGGGTGGGCAGCGACGCGTCCAGCGGGCCGGCCTGGAAGGCGCTCTGGGCCAGTACCATGCCGGTGATGCCGGCACCGGCGAGAAGGTACGGCTGCCAGCTTTCCAAGAGGGCAGGGACCCCCAGAGAGAGCAGGTGAGCGCAGCTCTTGGTCAGGGCGGCGCACTCGCCGTAGACGACGCCGGCAGCCGTGCCGTAGGCCATGGCCCTCCATCTCGGGCTCGTCTCCCGGCCCACCGCCACCAGCGTGGCGGCCAGGGCACCTCCCGCGCACAGCACCACCAGCCACACCAGGGGCTTGACATCAGAGTGACCGGCTCCCGGCCGGCTCACCACCAGGAACACGGCCAGGCCGCTGGTGACCAACAGGGCGCCGCTCCAGTCCCAGCCGTGCAGCCGGTACCCCGACAGGTGCGCCTTCATCGGCAACGCGAACAAAAGACCCATCACGAGCAGAGGCTGGACGACTACAAGAGATCCAAAAGTCAGCGCTGTCCACTGCATGACATAGCCACCCATGTCGAAACCGAGGCCGGCCACCCAGCGGGGCCGACGGGCCAGCCGGGTTAGAAGGCTCGGGCTCAGGGACCGGTCGGGGGGTTGGCGCTCAGCCTCCCATTGCTGGAGCAACGAAGCTAGGGAGTAGAAGAGGGCGGCCACCAGCGCCGCAACTATCGCCACGCTGACAAGCTACCAGCGGCCGGGCGCCCCCTCCCTTGTGGCCGCTTACGCCCCCCTGTCCGTGGCGGCGTGCCCGGGACGGAGCCGGTGCCGCTCTCGGCGGTAGCCTCCGCTGAGCCCGGGTTCCGGCTGTCGTGGAGGTCACGTCACAGTACGTAGACTTAGCCCGTCCAGGTATTTCGACAGGGCGCGTGGTGAAACCGGTAGACACAGCGGGCTTAAACCCTGCTGCCCCTGGGCATGAGGGTTCGAGTCCCTCCGCGCCCACCCGTTTTTGTCCGTAAACATCCTGGTCAGGAGCTTGCTAGGACATCCTATGATCGCTCTAGGACACGCGTAGGACACAAGAAATTCGGTGTTTATCGGTCAACAACGGGCGAGAGCGGTCACCAAAAGGTCACCGTGGCCAATTGCTCCGCACGCCCTTCCTGCGCGGCTTATCGGGCAGAACGAGCGCCCATGTGTGCACTCAGCGTGGTTGAGGCGCCGTTCGAACGGCCCCAACGCCGCTCGAGCCGGGTACGCCATGCGAGCGGCCGTTCTGGCGCCGCTTGAACCAAAGTGACGGGAGTCGTGGTCCATGCCTGATCCGTCGTCACGCGCCGATTCGTCTTGCAACTCACGGCTTTCTCGGTTACCCAGATCCGGATGTTCTGTTCCATCCGCTTGGGTTGGGCAGGGC
>JBKQUU010000206.1:0-10473 GCA_052325485.1 Acidimicrobiales bacterium
CTCGACCCAGGTCTCGATGAGGTCGTCGGTGAAGACCCCGCCGGCCTGCAGGAACTCGTGGTCCGCCTCCAATGCGGCGAGGGACTCCTGCAAGGAGCCCGGCACCTGCGGGACCAGGGCCAGCTCCTCGGGAGGCAGGTCGTAGAGGTCCTTGTCCACCGGGTCGGGGGGCTCGGTCTTGTTGAGGACGCCGTCCAGCCCGGCCATCAAAATGGCGGAGAAGGCCAGGTACGGGTTGCAGGCGGGGTCTGGGCAACGGAACTCCACCCGCTTGGCTTTGGGGCTCTTGGAGTACAGCGGGATCCGGCACGCAGCCGAGCGGTTGCGCTGGGAGTACACCAGGTTGACCGGCGCCTCGTAGCCGGGGACCAAGCGCTTGTAGCTGTTGGTCGTCGGCGCGGCGAACGCCAGTATGGCCGGCGCGTGCTTCAGCAAGCCCCCGATGTACCAGCGGGCCATGTCGGAAAGCCCGGCATAACCCACCTCGGAATAGAAAAGGGGCTCGCCCCCGCTCCACAGGGAGCTGTGGACGTGCATACCGGACCCGTTGTCGCCGAACAGGGGCTTGGGCATGAACGTGGCTGTGTACCCGTTGGCGCGCGAGACGCTTTTCACCACGTACTTATAAAGCATGAGCTTGTCGGCCATGGTAAGCAGGGTGTCGAAGCGCATGTCTATCTCGGCCTGGCCGGCCGTGCCCACCTCATGGTGCTGCACTTCGATCTCGATGCCCATCTGCTCCATGGTGAGGATCATCTCCGAGCGCAGGTCCTGGAAATGGTCCATGGGTGGTATGGGGAAATACCCTTCCTTATGCCTGGGCTTGAAACCGAGGTTGGGCCCGTCGTCGCTGCCGGAGTTCCAAATGCCTTCGACAGAGTCGATGTGGTAATAACCCTCGTGGGAGTTCTGGTCGAAGCGGATGTCATCGAAAATGAAGAACTCGGCTTCGGGCCCGAAATAAGCCGTGTCCGCCAGCCCGGTCGAGATCAAATAGTCCTCAGCCTTTTTGGCAACGTAGCGCGGGTCGCGTGAATAAGACTCGCCCGTAACAGGGTCGCGGACGAAGCAGTTGAGGTTCAAGGTCTTGTGCTGGCGGAACGGGTCGATGACGGCCGTGTCCGGGTCCGGCATCAAGAGCATGTCCGACTCCTGGATCTCCTGGAACCCCCGGATCGACGAGCCGTCGAAACCAAGGCCGTCCTCGAAGACGCCGTCAGTCAGCTCGTGCGCCGGAACCGAAAAGTGTTGCATGAGCCCAGGCAAGTCGCAGAAGCGGAAGTCGATGATCTCGACACCCTCCTTCTTGACTAGCGACAGGACCTCCTCGGGCGTACGCCTCGTGAAGGCCAAGGTAGGTTCCCCTTTCTTTTTGATGTCTTAGGTGGCGACGCAGGTTGGGACCACCGCGGCAGCCCACGGTTGCAGGCCCATATGGCCAGTACGTTGCTCCTGTGTGAACACTATGTGAACGTCGCGGGCGACCAGCCGGTCAGACCGGCAGGCATCCCACTTCCGACCTATCGTGGCATAGGCGAGGGCCCCGGCGCACAAGCGGTGCCCGAGCCGAGGAGAGACTATGGATTCCCAGAAGGACTACGTGCTGAGGACCGTGGAGGAACGCGGCATCCGCTTCGTGCAGCTGTGGTTCACTGACGTGCTCGGTATACCCAAGGCGTTCAACATAACCCCGGCCGAGCTCGAGAACGCCCTCGAGGAGGGCATGACCTTCGACGGCTCGGCCATCGACGGGTTCTCCCGGGTCCAGGAGAGCGACGTCCTGGCCGTACCGGACCCCAAGACGTTCCAGATGCTCCCCTATCTCTCGGGCGAGGCACCCGTGGCCCGGGTCGTCTGCGACATCTTCAACCTCGACGGGGCCCCCTTCGAGGGCGATCCTCGCCAGGTCTTGCGCCGAGTGCTCGACCAGGCCCGCGACCAGGGCTTCTCGTTCTTCGTGGCCCCGGAGCTGGAGTACTTCTACTTCGCCCAGCCCCAGGCCAACGACGGCAGCGCCCCGGTGCCCCTGGACAAGGGCTCCTACTTCGAACTGATGGGCAACAACCAGGCGACGGCCCTGCGCCGCGAGACGGTGCTCATGCTCGAGGAAATGGGCATCCCCGTCGAGTACAGCCAGCACGAGGACGCTCCCAGCCAACATGAGATCGACCTTCGTTACACCGACGCCATGACCATGGCGGACACGGTCATGCTGGTGAGGGTGGTGGTCAAGGAGATGGCCGCCCGCAAGGGGATCCTGGCGACTTTCATGCCTAAGCCGCTAGGAGGAGTGCAGGGGTCGGGCATGCATACCCACTTGTCGCTTTTCGACGGTGACACCAACGCCTTCTACGACGACTCCGACGAGTACCACCTGTCACAGGTGGCCCGCCAGTTCATCGCTGGGGTCATCCACCATGCCAGCGAGATAACCGCCATCACCAACCAGTGGGTCAATTCGTACAAGCGGCTTATCGTCTCCCAACAGGACCAGCCCCTCATCGAGGCACCCGTGTACATTTCGTGGGCACAGAACAACAGGTCCGCTCTTGTCAGGGTGCCCCCGATCAAGAAGGGCAAGCGGGACTCGACCCGGATCGAGTACCGTTCGCCAGACCCGGGCGCCAACCCCTACCTGGCCTGGGCCGTCATCCTGGCCGCCGGGTTGGCCGGTATCAAGGGCCGCTACGAGCTGCCCAAAGAGGCTTCAGCCAACATCTACCACATGTCTGCTCAGGAACGCCTGGCGGAAGGGATACGGCCGCTGCCCGCGTCCCTGGCCGAGGCGCTGGACGCCATGGAGCGTTCGGAGCTGGTGGCCGAAGCTCTCGGAGAGCACGTCTTCGAGTGGTTCCTGCGCAACAAGAGGGCGGAGTGGGCCGCCTACAAGGCAGAGGTCACCCCGTTCGAGCTGCGCCGGTACCTTTCGGCGCTGTAATGCGAACGGTCCCCGACGGTAAAGGAAGATATAGCGTGGAGCCGCTCTTGGTTTTCCCCGGTCCCCCCTCTCCGGCGCTGGCCCAAGCGCTGGGCCTGGCCAGCTACAGCTGGAAGGCCGTGGGCTCGCTGGCTGAAGCGGAAGAAACCGAGCCTGACGATGGTTGGTCCGGTGGCGTGGTTTGTGCCGACGAGCAGCCCGACGCCGCCTTTGCTCTATGCCGTTCCCTGCGCAAGCGGGAGGTACCTTTCTCCCCGCTGCTGCTCTTGCTCTCGCCCCAGCAGATCGGTGCCCTCGAACTGCGCGAGGACCTTTTCGACGACTTCTGCTCCACACCGTGCGACCCCCGCGAGCTCGAAGCCCGGCTCTCGCACTTGTTCTGGCGCACGGGCCGGGGCTTGCGGCCTGAGCTGGTGGAGTACGGGCCCCTGGTGCTCAACCTGGAGACGTACCAGGCGTCCGTGGCCGGGCGCCCACTTTCTCTCACTTACATGGAGTACGAGCTGCTCAAGTTCCTGGCCACCCACCCGGGCAAGGTCTTTACCCGCGAGACCCTGCTGTCGCGGGTATGGGGGTACGAGTACTACGGCGGCGCCCGCACCGTCGACGTGCACATACGCCGGCTGCGAGCCAAGCTCGGCGAGGAGCACGCCAACATGATCTCGACGGTGCGCTCGGTGGGCTACCGCTTCGGCCAGAGCCGCTGGGCGCTCTGAGAGCTATCCGGGCAGGGGCCCCGGGCAGTAGGCCCACGCCTCCACCTCGAAAGATGCACCCATCGGTAATGCGGCCACCGCCACGGCCGAGCGCGCCGGGAAGCGGTCACCGAAGGCCTTGGCATATACCTCGTTGACGGCAGCGAAGTCGCCCATGTCGGTCATGAAGACCGTCGTCTTGGCCACATCCGCCAGGCCGGCTCCGTTGTCGGCCAGCCTCTGCGCCAGGTTGGAAAGCGCCTGCTCCGCCTCCGCTCTGACACCACCGGGAACGAGAGCGCCCTCCCGGAGGCCGACCTGGCCGGAGACGATCAGCCAAGGCCCGGCCCTGACTACGGGCGTGTACGGGAGCGCAGGCCCGCTCACGGGCCCGGCGCCCGGCGAGCGGAGCCCCCCACCCGACCGGCCATGATGCCAGTCACCCTTGGTGCCGTTCAGCTGAACGACTGGCCGCAGCCGCAGGTGCGGGTGGCGTTGGGGTTATTGATGGAGAAGCCGGCGCCCTGCAGGCCGTCCTTGTAATCGAGCGAGGCGCCCAGGAGCAGAGAAGCGCTGGCCGGGTCGACCACGACCTTGACCCCGGCAGTGCTGGACTGCACGTCGTCGTCGGCCACCTCGGAATCGAAGAACATCTCGTAGGAGAAGCCGGAGCAACCGCCAGGACGTACGGCGACACGGAGGAACAGCTCAGGGTTGCCCTCCTGTTCGAGCAGTTCGCTCACCTTGGCCGCGGCCACGTCGGTCAGGACGAAGGTCTCAGTGGGACTGGACGTAGAAGTGGTGCTCACGGGACCTCCTGCACGAACAAAGGATTTGGGACATGGTACAGGGTCGGGGGCGGTTCCTGGTGCCCCGTGGCCCCATGGGGCGCGGGCCACGGCGGCGCCGGAGCCGCGCCGGTGCCGACGGTCGCCGCCGGCTCCGGCCGTACGATGGCCTTATGGACGAGCTCCCCCGGCTGAACGAGCCTCCGCTGAACGAGGTCGCCGTGCGGGACGCCTTGCGGGGAGTGGTCGACCCGGAACTGGGCGACAACATCGTCGACCTGGGCATGGTCGACGATGTCGCGATCGGCCCCGGTGGGACCGTCACGGTCCGGGTGGCGCTTACCACCCCGTCCTGCCCGCTGCGAGGGCAGATCAAGGCGGAGGTAATGGCCAGGGCCGGGGCGCTGGCCGGGGTCACCGCCGTCGAGGTCGTGACCAGCTCCATGTCCGCCGAGCAGAAGGCCTCCCTCATGGCCAGAGCCAGATGGAAAGCCAGCGAACGGGCGCCCAAGACCACCGTGCCCGCCCGGGCCCGGGTGATCGCCGTCTCGTCAGGCAAAGGTGGGGTGGGCAAATCGTCGGTATCGGTGAACTTGGCTGCCGGGCTCGCCGCCCGGGGCTACACCGTCGGGGTGCTCGACGCCGACATCGCCGGTTTCTCCGTCCCCCGGATGCTCGGCGTCAGCGGTCCGCTGGAGGCCACCAGGGACGCCGACGACCCTGAGCGCAAGCTGATCCGGCCCCTGGTCCGCAAGACCGCCGCCGGCGAACTACGGGTCGTGTCGATGGGCTTTCTCGCCGGCGAGGACGACGCGGTCATGTGGCGAGGCCTGATGCTCAACCGCGCTGTCCAGCACTTCCTGGAGGACGTGGCCTGGGGCGATATCGACTACCTCATAGTGGACATGCCCCCGGGTACCGGGGACGTCCAGATGGGCCTGGCCCGGATGTTGCCTAGTGCGGAGGTGCTGGTGGTGACCACCCCGGGGCAGACGGCCCAGAAGGTCGCCGCTCGTGCCGCCACCATGGCCCGCAAGAGCTACTTGCGGGTCGTCGGTGTGGTCGAGAACATGAGCGCCTTCCAATGCTCCCACGGGGAGCGCTATGAGCTCTTCGGCCACGGGGGGGGCCTGCGCCTGGCCGGCGAGATCGGGGCCCCCTTGCTGGCCAGCATCCCCCTCGAACCCGCCGTCGGCCTGGGTGGGGACAAGGGCGAGCCGGTCGCCCTCGACCCGGACGGCGAGGCCGCCAGAGCCTTCGCGGGCCTGGTCGAGGCCATCGTTGAGCGCTGCCCGGTCCTACAAATGACCTCCTGCTCCGCTCGGGTCCTGGACGCTCTGGGGGCGCTGGAGAGGGCAACCGCGCCGGTGGCACCCGCAGGCTGACCCTATGGTGCCCCCCGGGGCCATGCGGTTTGGGCGCCGGGTCTGTACCAATTCTCGGGTTTGCGCTGAAGGACGAGCTCATAACGCTCTGCGCGCGGCACCTACGCCGGTCAGCGCTAAGGGTGTGCATGATCAGGAGAACACGTGCGCTATGGCCTTCGCGCGTGCAATTGTTAGCGAAGCCCTTAGCCGTCGAGCCGTGCCCACCTCCTGGTGGCCCCGGTGATTACGGATGGGCGGCAGGCTTTGGACCGCAGCTGCAGCGCACGCCAATGAATAGGAGCAGCAGGAGTGAACCCGACCCACCCACAGCAAAAGTCAGACATCTCGGTAGTACAACTGGCCGAGGCGTTGATCCAGGGCGATGTGCTTATAGCTCTCCAAGAACGGGGGGAGGCAGCGCCAGCTTGGGGTTACCTGAACTTGCTCGCCCATAGTGACCGCGGTTCTCTTCGACGTGTGCGCGACTTCAACCAGTCTCGCCGCCCGCTCTCGGGTTGGGGCACCGTCGTGTTCGACTTGATCGTCGACATGTTGAATTCCGCGCCCAGCGACGAGGATCTTCAGGCCCTCCAACGTAATGCGCTTGTGCCCCTGGAGCTCAAGATATGGGGTGGGGGGGAAACACTGTGCTCACCCCAGGATCTCGACATTCTCGTGCGTAGCGCTCTTTACCGCTATATGGGGCAGCTTTAGTCGGGGCCAGCCTTAGAAAGTGCTGTTTAGTCCCTACAGCGTGTGCCGAGCAGCACGGTACCGGCGGATGAGGCCGTTGGTGGAGCTGTCATGGGTCAGCGACGGCTCAGCCTCAGTGGTGAGCTCAGGAACGATGCGCGAGGCCAGTGACTTGCCCAGCTCGACCCCCCACTGGTCGAAGCTATTGATGCCCCAGATCACACCCTGGGTGAACACCTTGTGCTCGTAGGTGGCCACGAGCTCACCCAACACGCGGGGGCTCAGCTCGGGGGCCAGGATGGTGTTGGTCGGGCGGTTGCCCGGGAAAGTCCGGTGCGGGACGAGCCGCTCGGCTATGCCCTCGGCCCGCACTTCTGCGGCCGTCTTGCCGAAAGCCAGCGCCTCCGTCTGGGCGAAGAAGTTGGCCATGAGCAGGTCTTGGTGCCCGCCGACACGGCGAGAAGGGCGCAGAAAACCGATGAAGTCGGCGGGGACGAGGCGCGTCCCCTGGTGCAACAGCTGGTAATAGGCGTGCTGGCCATTGGTACCGGGCGTCCCCCAGACGATCGGCCCCGTCGCCACGTCGACGGGATGTCCGTCCAGCGTCACGGACTTGCCATTGCTTTCCATGTCGAGCTGTTGAAGGTAGGCGGGGAACTTGGAAAAGTAATGGCTATATGGCAGCACCGCTTGAGTCTCGGCCCCGAAAAAGTCGTTGTACCAGATCCCTATGAGACCTAAGAGGGCGGGCAGGTTGTGCTCGTACGGGGTGTAGCGAAAATGCTCGTCGATAGCCCTGAAGCCGGCCAGCATCTCCCGGAAATGTTGCGGCCCGATCGAGATCATGAGCGACAGTCCTATGGCCGAGTCGTACGAGTAACGTCCCCCGACCCAGTCCCAGAACTCGAACATGTTGTCGGTGTCGATGCCGAAGGCCGCCACCTCTTTGGCGTTGGTCGAAACGGCCACAAAATGGTTGCGTACGGCGGCAGTGTCCCCCAAGGACGACAAAAGCCATTCTCTGGCCGTCTTGGCGTTATCGATGGTCTCCAGGGTGGTGAAGGTCTTGGAACTGACTATGAAAAGGGTCTCCGCGGCGTCGATGTCGGCCGTTGCCTCCCATATGTCGGCCCCGTCCACGTTGGACACGAAGCGCAGGCGTAGGGCCCGGTCCGACCAAGGCAGCAAAGCCTCGTAGGCCATGGCCGGCCCGAGGTCAGAGCCACCGATCCCGATGTTGACCACGTTCCTGATCCTTCGGCCGGTGAACCCACGCCACTGCCCCCCACGCACGGCGTCGGCAAAGCCCGCCATCTTGTCGAGCACCCTATGCACACCTGGTACCACGTCCTGGCCGTCGACGTCCATCTCCACGTCCCGGGGAGCCCGCAAGGCTACGTGGAGTACGGCTCTGTCCTCGGTCACGTTTATGTGCTGGCCGGCGAACATCGCTTCGGTACGCTCCCGGAGCCCCGCTCTTTCCGCCAAGGCGACGAGCAGCCGCACGGTCTCGGGAGTGAGCCTGTTCTTGGAGTAGTCAAGCACGAGGTCAGACGCCTCGACGATCATCGAGGCTCCCCTGTCGGGCTCATCGGCGAACAGTCCACGCAGGTGCACGTCGCGCAGGGTGGCGAAATGGTCAGTCAGAGCCTTCCATTCGGGCGTGGCGCTGACCTGAGCTGAGGTCGTCGGCATGGTCGCAGTCTTTCACCACTACAGCCGGGAGCGGCAAGGAACCCGCGCCCGCGGGGCCCCTCACCCTCCGCCGGCCCGACCTGGCATCGTCGCCTAGTAGGCTACGGTGTGCCTGTTCGACGACTGCTCCTGTTCGATATCGACGGGACTCTGCTGAAGGCGGGCGAGGTCGGTGGTGCCGTCTTCGACCGGGCTATCGAGGCGGTGCTGGGCGAGGCTCCCACCCAGCGGGTCTCTATGGGCGGCAAGACGGACCCCCAGATCGTGCGCGAGTACTTGGCCCTGCTGAAGCAAGACGACCCCACGCACCTTCCCGCCGTGCTCGAACACCTCGAAGCCGAACTGGCGGCCGCCGCTCAGCAGCTGGCCCGTGACGGGAGCCCCTGTGCCGGCGCTACCGAGCTCCTCCAGGCCTTGGCCGCCGACGAGCGGCTCCATCTTTCGGTCTTGACGGGCAACATCGCCCCTAACGCCGTGGTCAAGCTGGCCGCCTTCGGGCTCGACAAGTGGCTGGACCTGGAAACTGGGGCGTACGGCAGCGACCATGAGGACCGCCAACAGCTGGTGCCCATAGCGCTCGACCGCCTGGCCTCCCTCCGAGGTGCCCGCCTGTCACCCGAGGATGCCTGGGTCATCGGCGACACGCCACGCGACTACCAGTGCGCCCAGGCCGCAGGTGCCCACTGTCTGCTGGTAGCGACCGGCCGCTTCAGGGCTGAGGAGCTCGAGGGCCTGGGAGCCGATGCTGTCCTGGCTGATCTGGTCGCTACCGAGGCGGTGGTCGACCTGCTCACCGCCGGGCTCTAGTCCGGCGAGACGGCCCCGGAGCCCCATTCCCTCCCTTTCTCCCGGTATTTGTATCGTTGAGGGGTTATGGCGATGCCGCCCCGGCCGTTGAGACGCCGCGGCGGTCCTCAACGCTGGCTCATCGTCCCGTTCGTGCTGACCATGGTGGTGCTACTGGTCGACGCCTCGATGCACGCACGGTCGTCCGGCCCCGAGGCCACGATGAACAGCCAGGCCTGGGTCGACACCATCCTGCCCTATGTGGCCGAGTCCACTGTGCAGGGACGGGAGATCGCTCAGATCAGCTCGGACCGCTTGACCGAGGGGTCGGGAGCGGCGGCTGGTCAGCTGTCACGGATCGCGGAGGCGGCGGCATCAACGTACAAACAGGTGGCGTCGGTCGCTCCCCCGGCGCCGCTGACGACGGCCGCCGGTCTGTTGGATGCCTGCCTGGTGTCCCGCCAGGAGGGGGCGACCGAGATGGCTGCGGCGGTACAAGACCTGCTCAGAGGTGGTCCAGGTGCGGCGGCGGTTTTGCAGATGAGCAGCGCTGTTTCGCAGTTCGAGGTCGGCGACGCCGCCTATCGGCTGTTCGCCGGGGACATGCCGAAGCTCGGCCTGACCATGCCGGTGTCGCAATGGGACGACAGCAGCAGCGCCTACCAGGCGAGCGCTCTGGACGGCTTCGCCAAGCGGCTCGTCGCCGGCGTGCCTAGGTCGCCCCTGCACCAGCTGGCCATTGACGCCGTATCGACCGACCCTCCGGCACTGAGCACCGAGGGAAAGGTCCAGGTGCTATCGCCCGCTTCCTCGGTGTCGGTCACCGTTGTGGTCGAGGACCTCGGCCAGGACGCCGAAAAGGGCGTCCGGGTAGTGGCCACGGTGAGCCCGGGCCAGGGAGCAGCCCGCCAGCAATTAAGCATCTCGGTCAACCTCTCCAGGGGCCAGGCGCAGGCCGTACGTCTGGCCGGGCTCCGGTTGGTGCCGAGCACGCCCACGACCCTCACCGTACAAGCCCTGGAACCGGCGAACGAAGTCGGCAGCGCCTCCAAAGCCCTGCTGATCGAGCTACCGGGGCCCGATTTCACGGCCCCGGCGACGACGGCCCCGCCACCGTCAGCCGCGACATCGTCCACCACGACAGCGGTGGCCACCGCCGGCCCCGCGGCCACGGCGGCGGTCACGGCTACGGCACCGCCGGCCACGACCGTAGCGCCGGCCACGACCGTTGCGCCGGCCACGACCGTTGCGCCCGCTACGACCGTTGCGCCCACAACAACGGTGGCCGCGGCCGTGACGGTGGCCGTGGCCACGACGCCGGCACCAACTACGACGGCGGCACCAACTACAACAGTGGCGCCCACGACCGTGCTGCCCACCACGACGGTGCGGACGACTACGACCGTCCGGCCCACCACCACCGTGCGGACGACTACGACCGTCCGGCCCACCACCACCGTCCGGCCCACTACCACCGTCCGGCCCACCACGACCGTGCGGACGACTACGAC
>JBKQUU010000207.1:0-3038 GCA_052325485.1 Acidimicrobiales bacterium
TTTATGGATTTGTCGACCCGGTAACGGCGTGCACATGATTAGGCGCGATTTTGAATTTGTAGTTTTGGCGGCCAAGTTGGCAGCCACGGGCACGGACCGAGGCAGTCGACGGCGGTCGTCGCCAGGACAAAAGTGCAGCTCGGAGTACGCGTTCGGACAGGGGCGGACGGCCCGAGAGCGGATGGCATGCAAGAGGTAGCCGGTTCGATCCCGGTCGCCTCCACCGGATAAGCCCTGGTCAGACAATCTTTGATCGGGGCTTTCTCGCGTCCCACCCGACGTAGCCACTTTCAGCGTAGCCTTTGGGCTAGTTGGCTACGTCCGAGCAAAGGGAGGTCGTGAGGGTGGCCCAGCGGGCGACGGTTAGGTGGAACGAGGGGAAGCAGCGCTGGATGGCCTGGGTCCGTTTCCCCGACGGCTCTCGCAGAAAAGTCGAGCGGGTCGACAAGGCTGACGCCGAGGCCGACCTGAACGAGCTGTTGGCGCTGCGGGCCGCGGACGGCGAGCCGTCGCCCCGCCGCGAGCGGCTGGTGACCTTCAACGAGGTGCTGGACACCTGGCTCGGTGCCGGCTGTCCCAGCGCGACGCCGGGCGGGCGGACGCGGCACGCCCGCCTTAAGTCCGATGCCACCATCGACAACGCCAACCGGCTGCTCAAGGGGCACGTGCGCCCGGCGATCGGGCCATTGTGGGTGGACCGCACCCAGACGGCCCGGATCGAACAGCTCTTCGCCGAGATGGCGGAGGCCGGCTATGCCACCAGCACGATCGACCACACCTGGGACTACCTCAACCAGGCGTGCCGCTACGCGCTGCGCCAACACCGCGTGAAGGCCAACCCGGCCCAGGACGTGCTGCTCCCCGAGGCGCGCCCGGCCAAGGAGCGCAAGGCACTCACGATCGACCAGGCGCGCCAGATCTTGTTCCAGGCGATCCCCGAGGACCGCAACCCGGCCATGTGGCTGACCGGGCTCATGTGCGGGCTCCGGCCCGGCGAACTGGCCGGGCTGCGCTGGCCCTACGTCGATATCGACGGCGACGAGCCGGCGATCGAGGTCGCCGAGCGCGCCCAGGAGGTCAGCCAGAAGTACGTGGGACAGGCGAAACCCAAGACGAAGCGGTCCCAGCGCCGGATCGGCTTGCACCCCCTCCTCGTCGCCGCTCTGCACAGCCACCGCCGCGACATGCAGATCCTTGGCCGCTACGACTCCGACAGCTTCGTGTTCTGCACCCGCAACGGCACCGCGTTCCTGCTGCGGAACCTGCGCAAGGACTTCCGCACGCTCTGCGGCCGAGCCGGCCTGGGTGAGGACTGGACGACCTACGAACTGCGGCACTCGTTCGTGTCGCTGGTCGCCGACCAGCTCGACGACCTGGTCAAAGTGGCGGACTTGGCCGGGCACCGGGACACCCGCACGACCCAGGGGTACCGCCACCCCGTCCGTTCCTCGCTGCCGCACGCCATCCAGGCGTGGGAGGCGTTGCTTTCCAAGCACGCCGCCGCCTCGTAGGCGCCGGCTCTCGTGACCGTGCCGCCGGCGCCGCGGGGTAGGAAGAGGAGGCTCGTCCGTCCCGAAGACGTGCCGGACGACCTGCTGCTCGTGATAAGAGCCATGCCCGCCGACCGATCGGCTGCGGTCGAGGAGATGGTCGACCGCGCTCAGCTCTCTGCGAGCGTCTATGTCTTCGAGCAATCCGGGAAGTGGCACCTGCTTTATGGCGTGTCAGTTTTTGCGCACCGGCCGGGCCGGGACGCCACCGACGTCCTACGCCGGTTCCCAAGAGCGCCGATGTTTGTGGAGGCACCCGTCGGAGCGGTCAGGGCGGCCGGCTTCGAGGTCGTACCGACCGGCACCGATGGGGACCACTTCGATGTACAACTGATCGCTGGGGTCGCTGAGCCCGACGCCCCGCCGTCCGAGGCCGAGGTCCGGGCTGCGGCCACCCGTCTCCTCGACGCGGCGGGAGAATGGCGGCCCAACCCGTCCTACGCTGGAGAGGCAGGCCAGCGGTTCGAGGAGCACTGAATGCGCGCACCATGGGATAAGCCGTGGCACGTCGAGGAGGTTGACCCTGCCGTCGTCGAGCGGCTGGCGGTAGCCCACGTGCCCTACCGAGAGGCAGTAGAGATGGGCGTCGATATCATCAGTGACCCCCACGCCGAAGACGATGACGGGTACAACTGGACCGTGCTCAACCGGGCTCGGGACGTACGCGACGTGACTCCCGGCTCGACCGTGGTGATGGGGAGCGCGATCGGTAACTATCTGGCCAAGGTCGTGGCCTGGGACTTTGAGGTCAGCGACACCGACCCGATCGTGGTGCTTGACCTGCTGCCGGTCACCCCGAAATCGGTGGCGGACGCGCTCGCCCGTGCCGGGTTGCCGGCAGCCTGAGGCCTCAGGTCGGGTAGCTCACTGTTGAGCCTTGCGGTTGGGCCTGGTGGGCTCAACGGGCGGTGGCGATAGATAGTCGGCGTCGCTCAGCTCTTCGGCCACCAGGCCGCGCACCCCGATGAGGCGGAGGTGGTCGAAGAAGGCGCTGAGCTCGTCGGCGGCCTTGTCGACGCCGTCGCTGTACTGGTCGAGCAGCGCCAGGAGCATCTCTTTGCGGCGCTGGCGGTAACTGTCCTGGCGAGCCGGGCTGGGCCGGCCGGTCAGGGCCTCCACGGTGCGGGCCGCGGCGGCGGGGTCGTCGATGCCCAACTGGCGCAGGCGGTCGTAGACGGGGCCGAGCTGGTCTTCACGGCCGAAGACGGCCCCGTACAGCTCGGCCACGTAGTTGGACGTGTGGTACAGCCGGCGGGTGTCCCCGGGCGGGGGGAGGAAGAACCACACCAGCGGGAGGTCGAAAGCCAGGGCAAAGGCGAGGATCTCATGGGCGTCGAACTCGCGGCGCCGGTCCCCTTCGTAAGCGCGTTCTATGGCGGAGATGCTGGCCTGGGGGAGCCGTTGGCCCAAGGACCGTTCCAACAGCTGCGCCGTTTCTTCCTGGGTCAGGCCCCGCAGTTCGCGGGCGGCTTTGAAGTTGTAGGCGAC
>JBKQUU010000208.1:0-13106 GCA_052325485.1 Acidimicrobiales bacterium
GTGGGCGACGAAGAACTCGTCGCCCACTACCAGGCTGCCGACCAAGGAGTTCGGCCTGAAGATGCCCCCTACGGTCATGGTCGAGGCCCCGGTCTGGGCGAACGTCACCGGGACCACCGAGCCCACCGACAGGTGCTTGGCGCGGGCCGTGGTCGAGTCGACCAGTAGCTTGCCGGCGGCCAGGGCGGAGGCGGCGCGGCCCGAGGTAATCTCCAGCGTCAGAGCCCGCGCCAGGTGGTCCGGGGAAACCGCCTTCAGGGTCGAAAGCGAGCCGTCGAACTCGAACTGGCCGGTGTAGACGTTAGATACCGTCACCACCCCAGGCACCCGGGAGGCGACCAGGGCGACCGACTTGCTGAACCCAGCCGAACCGGAACTGGTGATGATGTAGCCGGCGCTGATGGCATCGTCGACGCTGGCCGTCGTCGAGCGCGACGACGACGCCCCGAAAACAGCCATCGTCGATACGAGGGCCAGGCCCACCATTAGGGCGGCCGCAGTCTGTGCCGTCCTCTTCGGGCTGCGCATCGAGTTCTCACGTCCCAATTTCCCCGGCGGGCCGAGGAGGCGGGCCAGGGGGCGGCCGAGGGCGCCCGAGACCGGCCGGGCCACGACGGGCGCCAACATGCCGGCGGCGATGAACACGCCCACGGCGCCCAGGCCTACTAGCGCCAGGGCGGGCATGCTCAAGCCGGCCACCAGAGCGGCGGTACCGGCGGCACCGACGAGGCCACCAAAACCGGTACGGCGTCGCCAGGAGCCGGCCCTGTCTTCGCGGTGGCCGACCAGGGCGGCCACCGGCGGGATCCGCACCGCTCGGCGGGCCGGGCTTATGGCCGAGAGCACCGTCACGCCGACGCCGAGGGCGATCGAGACGAGCACCGTACGCGCCTCGAACACCAGCGGCTCTGATGGCAAGGAGATGCCGAACGCTTTCAGCAACGCTCTCAAGCCGTCAGCGGCGAGCACCCCGAGGCCCAGGCCTAGCACCGACGCCCCAAGCCCGACCAGGGCCGCCTCCCCGAGCACGGAGCCGAACACCTGGCGGCGGCTGGCCCCCATGATGCGCAGGAGGGCCAGTTCCCGAGCGCGCTGGCCAACGGTGATCGAGAAGGTGTTGAAGATGGTGAACCCGCCGACAAAGAGCGAAATGAAAGCGAAGGCGAGCAGCGCCGTCGACAGAAAGGACAGGTCGTTGCTTATGGCGCCGGAGTCCTCGGTGGCGACCGTTTGCCCGCTGACCACCTGGGCCCCGGGAGGCAGGACCTTGGCGATGGCGTGTTGGAGGACGACGTTGTCGGCCCCTGGTCTGGCCAGGACGTTGATGGTGTCGTAGTAGCCGACGTCGCCGAAGAGCTTTTGTGCCGTCGGGAGGTAAAAGCCGGCCAACGTCGCCCCGGCCAGGTTGTTGTCGCTGCCGAAGGTCACGATGCCCGTGATGGTGAAGGTCTCGGGCGCCCCCGCCAGCAGCATTTTCACCTGGCCCCCGACGGCGAAGTGGTACTTCTCGGCGGTGGCTTTGTCCATCACGACCTGATGGGCGCCCGTGGGGGCCTTACCCTCGACGAGGCGGAGCGAAGACAGCTGGGGGTTGGGGTCGAACGAGAAGCCCAGTTCGGGCCCGGCCCCGCCGCCGATCGCTTTGCCATTTGGGGCCACGAACTGTGCGTAGCCGCTCACCGACCCGTACGCGAAAGCCACCCCCGGCACACGGCGCACGGCGGCGGCTAGCGACTGAGGTACGGGCTTGCGGTTGGCGGTGCTGTCGACTCCCGCCGCGGTGGTGCTCGAAAACGCCGCCTTGCCTCGGATCTCGAAGGCGACGTGCTGGTAGACCTGGCCGAACAGTGATGTAAAGGTGCTGTTGAGGGTGTCTGTGAGCACATAGGTCCCAGAGACGAACGTCACCCCGAGCACTATGGCCAGGGCCGTCAACGCCAAACGCAGCTTGTGGGCGAGCAAGCCCTTTATGGTGACTTTTCTCATGTCAGTGGCCCAGTTCTCTCATCTGTTCCAGGACCGAGGAGGCCGTGGGCGAGAGGAGCTCCCCGACCACCTTGCCGTCCGCTAGGAACACGACCCGGTCGGCATAGGCGGCGGCATGCGGGTCGTGGGTGACCATGACCACCGACTGGCCGTGCTCGCTGACGGCGCCACGCAAGAACCCGAGCACTTCGGCCGAGGCGACGGAGTCGAGGTTGCCGGTCGGCTCGTCGGCAAAGACAAGCTCGGGCCGCCCGACCAGGGCACGGGCACAGGCGGTGCGTTGGCGCTGGCCTCCCGACATCTCCGCCGGCCGGTGGGACAGGCGCTCGGCAATGCCGAGCTGTTGGACCAGGTACTCGAGCCATGCCCGGTCCACCTTGGTGCCGGCCAGGTCGGCGGCCAGGGTGATGTTCTCTCCCGCCGTGAGCGTCGGTACCAGGTTGAAAGACTGGAACACGAAGCCCACGCGGTCCCTGCGCACCTGGGTCAGGGAGGCGTCGTCAAGGAGGCTTATTTCCTGGTCGCCAACGAAGGTGCGGCCCGAGGTCGGGTTGTCCAGGCCCGCCATGCAGTGCATGAGCGTCGACTTCCCTGACCCAGAAGGCCCCATGACCGCGGTGAACCGGCCGCCCTGGAACTCAATGGTGACGCCGTCCAACGCCCGCACTCTGGCGTCGCCCTTCCCGTACGTCTTGGTCAAGTCGATGGCGCGGGCGGCTGGGGGCGGCGCTGATCGGTCTGTGGGTTTATTGGTGCTGCGGGGCCCAACGGGCAAGTTTTCAAGGGCCCGGTTTTCAAGTGCCAGGTTTTCAAGTGCCATGTCACCAGTGTCCGTTTGTGACCGGTAGGCGTCGTCAACCCTGCAGTACGGTCCCGGGTACCAAATCCTCGGCACGCGGTATGAGACCGGTATGAGGAGCAAGAGCCAAGTTCGTACCTCGTACCAACCCTGGGGCGGATGTGGCCGAGATGTTGTTTTCGTAGCGTGAGTTGTGCCCCGCCGAAGTTGAAGTAGACGGGGACGGACCCAAAGGAGCAGCCCCGTGAACGGCTTTGAAGCAGCCCTCGTTGTTGTCGCTGTGATCGTCTTCGTGATCGTCAGCCAATTGAAAGGGATGACGCTGTCGGTCAAGCGCACGGTGGTGCTGCCCATGGTGTTGTCCGGTTACGGGCTGGTGGACCTCTCTGGCCTCCCCCACGTACGGCCGGTGGACGTGGCCTGCATCGGGGCCAGCGCAGTGCTCGCCGCCGCCGTCGGCGCCTTTCAGGGCGCGGCCATGCACCTGGAGGAGCGCGACGGAGCCTTGTGGGGACGGATGCCCCTGCGGGGGCTATGGCTGTGGGGTGCGCTCGTCCTGTCCAGGGCCTTGGTGACCGTCCTGGCCCTCTCCTTGGGTGCTAAAGCGGCTTCCTCGGTCGGCTCGGTCATCCTGGTGCTGGGCGTCAACCGGATGGCCCAGGCGGCGGTGATCGCGGCCCGGGCCTTCGCCGCCGGCGTGCCCTTTTCTTCCGGGAGCAACGCCAGGACGTCCCGGCCCAGGGCCAGCGGCCGCCCGTTCCCGTCGCCTCGGGCTGGCTATGCTCCCGTCGCTCCGACGGGCCAGTGGGGCTACGGGTGCTCCCCGGCGCCGGCGGCCCCGCCCAGCGCCGCCGTCGCCGATGGACCGGCCCTCAAGGGCGCCCGGTGGAGCGACATCGCCCGGGGCCTGAGCGAGCGCTGGGCGACCACGGCGTCACCAACGTCGCCTCGGGGACCGCACCGCCCGATGTGAGACGGATAATAGTCAGGTGCTGCGAGCGATGAACTGGGCCGCACGAGTGGGGGCGCTCGCCCTGGTCGGAACAGAAGCTTTCGGCTCGGGGCGGGTGGGGCCGGCGCCGCTGGCGGCCGAGCTGGTGGCCTTCGCAGTCGCCATCGCCGCCCTGGTCCTGTGGGCGCTCGGCGAATCGGTCCCCTCTTTCGTGGCCCAATGGGCGCGCCTGTTGCCGTATGTCCTGACAGTGGTGGCGGTGAGCTCGGCGGTGGCGGCGCTGGCGCGCACTGGTGGGCTGTTCATCGGGTTGTCCTTCATGGCCACGATCGCCGCCGGGAGCCAGACCAGCGCAGCCACGGGTTGGGCCGTGACGTTGAGCGGGATCCTGGCCGTGGTCTCGGTCGGCTTTGCGTCTGGTGACCACAGCACCTGGCAGGTGCTGGGCGATGTGCTGTTCCTGCTCGTGGGCCTGCTCCTCGGTCGCAACCGCAGGGGCTACCGGGTGCAGGCGGAACAGAACGCCGCCCTGCTAGCCAAGGCCGAGCAGTTCCAGGAGGAGCACAGCCGCGCCGCGGCGTTGGCCGAACGCAACCGCATCGCCCGGGAGATCCACGACGTCCTCGCCCACTCCCTCGGTGCTCTCGGCCTTCAGATCCAAGCGGCCCGGGCCGTGCTCACCGACCAGCAGGACGTCGGGCACGCCATCGAGCTGCTGGACCAGGCCAAGCGCATGGCCAACGATGGCCTGGACGAGACCCGCCGGGCGGTGAACGCCCTGCGGGCGGACACGCCCGAGCTGCCCGAGGGCTTAGCCGACCTGAGCGCCGCCCACCGGGCCCGACATGGGGCACGGGTGACTTTCCAAGTGACAGGGGCGCGCCGGGCACTTTCGCCCGATGCCGGCTTGGCCCTGACCCGGGCCGCACAAGAAGCCTTGGTCAACGCGGCCAAGCACGCCCCCCACCAGCCGGTCGAGGTACGGCTCAAGTACGAGCAAGGGCGCACGGCGCTCATTGTTGCCAACAAGTTGTGCGACAACGCCGGCGGCCAGGCCACGACGTTCGAGACCGTGAACGGCGGCCGCGGGTTGCCCGGCATGCGCGAGCGGCTCCTTCTCATCGACGGCTCGCTGAGCGCGGGCCGGCGCGACGGGCAATGGGTGGTCAGCGCCCAAGTCCCACAGTGACCGAGGCGCCGGCGCCTTTGCGGGTCGTGGTCGCTGACGACCAGGCCAGCGTGCGCCAGGGGCTCGTGCTCCTGCTCGACCTTCTCCCCGACATAGAGGTAGTGGCCGCCGCCGCCAATGGCCAAGAAGCCATCGACCTGGTCACCCAGCACCGGCCCGACGCCGTCCTGCTCGACCTGCACATGCCCGTCCTGGACGGCATCGAGACGACCCGCATCCTTACTGAACGGCACCCTGAGGTCGCCATCGTGGTGCTCACGACCTACGCCGATGACAGCTCCGTGCTGGCGGCCCTCGGGGCTGGGGCCCGTAGCTACCTCACCAAGGACGCCGACCGCGCCGACATTGCCGTGGCGCTGCGCAGCGCGGCGAGCGGCTTGTCCGTGCTTGCCCCGGCGGTGCAAGACGCACTGGTGGCCGCCGCGGCCAGGAACACGCTGGCACCCGACCCAGCTCACGACCTCCCAGACGATCTCCCCGATGGGCTCACCCGCAGAGAAGGCGAGATATTGGCCATGATGGCGCGGGGTATGGCGAACCCCGACATCGCCGCCGAGCTCTACGTCAGTTCTCACACCGTCAAGAGCCACATCAACCGGATCTTTGCCAAGACCGGGTCGCCCGACCGAGCCGCGGCCGTGCGCTACGCCCGGGCGCACGGCCTTGGATAAGCGGCAATTTGCCACTCTGCCAATCTGGTATGGTGGCACCATGAAGACGGTGACCGTCAGCGAGGCAGGGCGTCTGACTCTTCCGACCGAAGTGCGCCGGGCGCTCGGCCTGGAGGGTGAAACGGAGATGGAGATCGAGTTGGACTCGGCCAACGACGCCGTCATCCTCCGACCAGCAGTCGTCCTCCGGCGTGAGGACGCGTGGGCGTACACGCCCGAACATCGGGAGTTGCTTGCTCGTGCGCATGCCGACTCACGGGCGGGCCGAGCACGGCAACTGAGCGAGGACGACCTCAAAGAGCTTGGCGCATGAGCCGTGGCTGCAGTCGCCTATCGATCGCTCGATTTCACAGAAACGTTCCTGCATACCTTTGCCTCCAAGGACCTGACGGCCGCCGACCGCTCAGCAGTACTCAAGGCCTTGAAGCTGCTTGACGAAGATGAGCGTCACCCCTCGCTGCGGGCCCACAAGCTCGAAGGGGACCGCGACGGTTCGTGGTCAGCGTCTGCGGGCAAGGTGCTGCGGGTCACTTTCGAGCGCCTCGGTGAGGGCCGCAAGCGATTGCTGACTTGTCCTAAACATTACGACCGCTGAGCGGACCTGAAGTGCTCACTGAACGGGCCGCCTCCAGGAACGGCATTGGTGCCGGGGGCCCCCCGTGCTAAACACGCCTCACAGAGCAGGACATCCGGCCCATACCGCGCTGCGACAAGATCGACCGGAGGACGACCCATGAGCAAACAAGCACGAGCCAGCCACCCGATATACGGGCTTCTGCCTACAAAAGTCAAGGGCTTCGACGCCCTGGCTGAGCTGGCCCTGGACCTCAGCTCGTCGTGGGACCACACCATCGACGAACTATGGCACCGGTTGGAACCTGAGCTGTGGGAACTGACTCAAAACCCCTGGGCCGTCCTGCAGACCGTCTCGCGCCAGAAACTCGAAACCGTGCTGGCGGGCCCTACTGAGCGTAAGGATGTCTCGGCCCTGGTGCGGGCTAAGCGCCGTGCCGCCGGGGCTCCCGGGTGGTTCCAGCACAACGGCCGACCAGAAGAGCTGACCTGCGTGGCCTACTTCAGCATGGAGTTCATGTTGAGCGAGGCCCTCCCCATCTATTCCGGTGGCCTGGGCAACGTGGCCGGCGACCAGCTCAAGGCCGCCAGTGACCTCGGTGTGCCCGTGGTCGCCGTGGGCCTGCTCTACCAGCAGGGCTATTTCCGCCAAGAAATAGACCAGGACGGGGCGCAGCTGGCGTTGTTCCCTTACAACGACCCCGGGCAATTGCCGATCACACCGGTCCGCCGGCCCGACGGGGAGTGGCTGAGGCTGGAGATCATGTTGCCTGGTTACTCGGTGTGGCTACGGGCCTGGCAGGTCCAGGTCGGCCGAGTCAAGCTGTACCTGCTCGACAGCAACGACGCCGCCAACGTCCCCGCCCGGCGGGGGATCACCAGCGAGCTTTATGGCGGCGGGCCCGAGCTGCGCCTCACTCAAGAACTGCTCCTCGGCATTGGCGGGTGGCGACTTCTGGTAGCGCTCGGCATCCGGCCCGAAGTGTGCCACCTGAACGAAGGCCACGCCGCGTTCGCCGTGCTCGAACGGGCTCGCAGTTTGATGGAAGAGACGTCGCAGCCTTTCGACGTGGCACTGGCCGCCGCCCGGCCCGGCAACCTGTTCACCACCCACACGGCGGTGGCGGCCGGCTTCGACCGCTTTGCCCCGGACCTGGTCGAGCGCTACCTGGGTGGTTACGCGGAGCAGAGGCTCGGGATAACAGCGCAGGAGCTGCTGGCCTTGGGCCGCCAGAACGCCGACGACCCGGCCGAACCTTTCAACATGGCGTACCTGGCCATCCGGGGCAGCGGCGCCGTCAACGGGGTAAGCCGACTGCACGGTGAAGTAAGCCGCCGCCTCTTCTCACCTCTCTTCGCGCGCTGGCCCGTCAACGAGGTACCCGTGGGGCACGTGACCAACGGGGTCCACGTGCCCACCTGGGGCTCGGCGCAGACCGACGAGCTTTGGACCGAGGCGTGCGGGAAGGAGCGCTGGCTGGCCACCCCCGAACAAGTGGACAGCGCCATCCGGCACCTCTCCGACGCCCGCCTGTGGCAGTTCCGCAACGCCACCACCACGTCCCTGGTCGAGTACGCTCGCCGGCGCCTGGCCCGGCAGCTGACCGCTTCGGGGGCGGCGCCGGAGACCGTCGGTGAGCTAGAGCACCTGTTTGACCCGAAGGTGCTGACACTGGGGTTCGCCCGTCGTTTTGCCACCTACAAACGGCCAAACCTGTTGCTACACGACCCGGACCGCCTGCTCCGGCTACTGGCCGACCCACAGCGGCCGGTGCAACTTGTCATTGCCGGCAAGGCCCATCCGGCCGACCAGGCTGGCCAGGCCCTGGTCCAAGAGTGGGTGCGCTTCGTCCGCCGGCCCGAGGTCCGCCCCCACGCCGTCTTCCTCGCCGACTACGACATGCAGCTGACCGAGCGCCTGGTGCAGGGCGTAGACGTATGGCTCAATACACCGCGGCGGCCCTGGGAGGCGAGCGGTACAAGTGGCATGAAGGTGCTCGCCAATGGAGGCATCAACCTTTCCGAACTGGACGGGTGGTGGGTGGAGGCGTACACGCCCGAGGTGGGCTGGGCGCTGGGCGACGGCCTCGAGCACGGCGACGACCCGGCCTGGGACGCGGCCGAAGCCGATACGCTGTACGAAAGGCTGGAACGGGAGGTTGTGCCCGAGTTTTACACCCGCGACAAAGACGGCGTCCCCACGGCCTGGGTGGCCCGCATGCGCGACAGCATGGCCCAGTTGACTCTGCGGTTCTCCGCCCACCGCACGGTGCGCGAGTACACCGAACAGCACTACCTCTCGGCCGCCGCCGAGTTCCGTACGCGCACGGCCAATGATTGCGGCGCGGCCAAGCAGGTGGTCGACTGGCAGCACGCTTTGAAAGAAAAGTGGCCGGCTCTGCACTTCGGTGAGACCAAGGTCGAACCTGGTGGCAGCGAACATCATTTCGAGACCGTCCTTTTCTTGGGGGATCTCAGCCCCGAGTCGGTGAAGGTGCAGCTTTACGCCGAGGACGGGACCGGTGCACCCGTCCTCCACGACATGGAACTGGCGGGGCCGCCTACGAACGGGCCCTCGGGGGGGACCTATAGAGCATCGGTCCCCGCCACCCGGCCGGCCGGCGACTACACGGTGCGGGCGGTGCCGTACTGGCCCGGCGCTCAGGTGCCTCTAGAGGCCAGCGCTATCCTCTGGCAGCGCTGACCATCAGGGGCCTTTCCCGCTCGTGACCGACCTGGGGGGCACGCCGGTCCTCCGACGCCCGCAACACCCCAGGAGGCGCAACTGAGTTAGTCTTCGTTCGAGGTGAACCCGATCGTTGCCCCCACTTCGGTTGCCAAGCAAGTGACCGGATGACCACCGGGCTTATGCCGGCCGCGTTCTTGGGGCACGGGAGCCCGATGAACGCACTTGAGCACAACCGCTACACCGGTGCATGGCGTGAGCTTGGCGCTAGCGTTCCTCGACCACGAGGCATCCTGGTGGTCTCCGCACACTGGTACATCAACCTCTCGGCGGTGACCGCCATGGACCGGCCGAAGACTATCCATGATTTCTATGGGTTCCCCGATGAGCTCTTCTCCGTGCAGTACCCGGCGCTGGGTGACCTCGCCCTCGCCGAAGAGGTCGCCGAGATGGCCAAGCCCACCTGGGTCGGGCTCGATCACGACAGTTGGGGCCTCGACCACGGCACCTGGTCGGTGCTCGTCCATGCCTTCCCCGACGCCGACATCCCCGTTGTCCAACTGTCCATCGACGCCCAGAAGCCATTTGCGTACCATTTCGAGCTCGGCGCTCGGCTCGCGCCGCTGCGCCAACGGGGCGTGCTCGTGATAGGCAGCGGCAACGTCGTCCACAACCTCAGCCGCGTCGACTGGGGCCAACCCGACGGCGGGTTCGACTGGGCCCGTCGGTTCGATGACGCCGCCCGTAGCCACATGACCTCTTCGCCCCAAGACCTCGCCGCCCTGCGGGGCCACAAGGATTTCGGCGCCGCGGTGCCCACTCCTGACCATTTCATACCGCTGCTGTACATAGCCGGCTTGGCCACTGCTGCCGGCTCCACTGCGGACGTGCTCGTGGACGGCTATACGTACGGCTCTCTCTCCATGACCAGCTACGCCATCGACGCCAACTGGCCCGAGGAACCGCGCTCAGGAGGCGCCGCGGCTGCGCTCCCCGATCCCCATCTCTTGCCACCCGACGACACCAACGCGTGACCCTTCCGGTTGTCGCCCGTGCTCAAGGTCCCACACAGGAAATCCGAAAAGGCCCGGTCACGGACTTAGGGACAGGCGGGCCCTGGCCGAGGCCGGCAAAGAGTACGAGAAGGCCGAGGACGAGATCGCCGCTGCCCTGGGCGTGTCACCCAAAACCGTCGAACATTACCTGATTGCTATCTATGCCAAGCTTGGCGTCCGTTCCCGCCGCCAACTCCCGCGCTGAACGGTCTTGTAGGCACCCACGCCCCCTCGCCACGCCGCTCGCCGGCAGCATTGGCTCAGGAGATGCCAGGTGCCCGGCGGCCCTTACGCGGCCCGCCTACCGGCTACGACCTCATCAGAGGTGTCCCGGAAATACGCTTGCGCCGCCGTGAGGCTGTCGAACATGTTCATGGCTCGGGGGGTGGCGATTATCTCCAGCCACCTTTTCACGACCGGGGTGGCCTCACAGACAACGGCCTCGCCGCCCGTGCCCCGGGTGCGCTTGAGGGTGTGCATGAGCGTGACCAGCCCGGCCGAGTCCACGGAGGGTACTCCCGAAAGCTCGAAGATGACGTGCTGCTTCCCGCTGAGCTGAGCTACGGCCTCATAGAACTGGCCTACCGAAAGGTGGTCGAGCTCGCCCACCAGGTGGCATACGGCGCTGTCTTGGGTCTCGTCACATTTGATCAGCATTCCCGCTCCTTTGGTCACGTCCCTTAGTTGTAACTCTTGCCGCCCTAACTGACGAAGGGCTGAGGCCTTCCTGACGCGTTGCTGAAGTTGTCCGCAGGCCGGTCCGGCGGCCCTGCTTGGTCCGACCGGGCTTTTCGCCGGTCAGGCCCGGGCTGGCGCCCCCATGGCCATGACGATGACCGCCGAGGCCCCCCAGCCGTTCTGTTCACCGGTGGTCGTCGGGGACGGGGCCGTACCTGTCGAAAGCGTGACCGAGGTGGCATCGACCATGCCCAAGCCGTCCTGGGCCCCCGTGACCTGGACCTGGTCCCCGCTCAAGATGCCCGCGAGGGAGGTCGAGGTGGCGCCGGCGCCGTTCACCGTGGTCGTGGTGGCCACGTCCACCGTGACCAGGGTGGTGGTGCCGCCCGTACCGGCCACGTCGATGACGAAGCTGGTCGGGGCGAAGCCCCCCGGGGCGGTGAGGACAGTACTTGTCTCGCGCGCCAGGGGGACCGTCACCGAAGACGCGGGCGGCCCTCCCCGAGCCGGGCCGTGTCTTCTCCGCCCTCCCTGGGGTCGACGATTGGTGCCAGGACGGCACCGGTGCGTAGTGGGCCCTACGCGGGCCCGAACTTAAAGTACGACGGCCAATTTGCCGATCCCTAACTGCGACGTGGACGGGCGATACGGGACCTCAGCAATGCGGCCCATCGGGCCTCAGTGACCATTGTCCCGTTTGGCGGCGTCCAACCACCGACGGCGCGGCCCCGACCGCCTCACTTCCCATTGTCCTAGAAAGGATCGGCGCGTGCGACCACGATTGCAGCGTTTAGTAGCCGTCGCCGCCGCGCTAGCGGGTGTCGTGGCGGCACCGCTCCCGTTGGCGCAGGCGGCGTGGGCCAGCGAGACGGTGGAGAACTTCACCAACCCCGACGACAACGCCTATGACTCGGGCGCGGTGAGCAGCTTCAGTCTTGATGGGATCACCTACACGATCACCGAGACGGGACCTCTGGCGGACAACGATGTCACGCAGGACCCCTCCCTCCAGGCCCTAGCCGACGAAAACTCGTCCGACAATGCTTTGTTCTTCGACGAAGATGACACCGGCGTCATCTCCGCGGTGACCCTCACGATGACGGACGGCAAAGCGTTCGACATCGCCAGCCTCGATATCGACGTCTTTGCTGATGGCACAGTCACTTTCCTGGCCAACGGCCAGTCGACGTCAGTGAGCGTATCGGGTGCGGAGGAGGTGACTCAGACGTTGGAGCTGGCGTCGGCCGACCCGGTGTTCGCCGACGTCACCAGCCTGACCATCGAGGGCGGGAACATCGAGCCCGCCCTCGGGCATATCGTGTACTCCGAGCTGAGCCCTCCGGTCGTCACGACCACGGGCGGGACCACCAGTTTCACGGCCGTCGACAGCACCACGGGGACGCCGGTGGCCGTGGACCCCGGGGTCACGGTCTCCGATGGCGAGAGCGCCACGCTGGCTTCGGGGACCGTGTCGATCAGCGGCAACTTCCGCTCCGGCCAGGACGTCTTGGCCTTCACCAACACCAGCGCAACGCTCTACGGCAACATTTCTGCCTCTTACAACGCCTCGACGGGCGTGCTGACCCTGACCAGCTCGGGGGCCACGGCCACCCTGGCCCAGTGGCAGGCGGCGCTGAGGGCCGTCACCTACCTCGACACCGCCGCGGAGCCTGACGTGCCCCCCCGGACGGTCAGTTTCTCCGTCAACGACGGCGTGGCTGGGAGTGCCACGGCGACCAAGACGCTGGACGTCTTTTCACCCCCTATCGTGACGACCAGCGGCGGGACGACCAATTACGCCGCAGGCACGGCCGCCACGGTGGTGGACAGCGGCGTTACCGTCACGGACCCCAGCCGCGGCACCCAGGCGTCGGGGACAATAACGATCGGCGCCGGGTTCCACAGCGGCGACACCTTGAGCTTCACCAACATCAGCGCATCGCTCTACGGCAACATCTCCGCCTCTTACAACTCGGGTACGGGCGTGCTCACCCTGACCAGCAGCGGGGCCTCGGCGACGGACGCCCAATGGGCCGACGCTCTGACAGCCGTCACGTTCGCTACGAGTGCAACGGCCGGCCCCCGCACCGTTTCCTTCATTGTCAACGACGGTACGGACAACAGCCTCCCCGCCACCAAGACCGTCGACGTATCGGCGGCGCCGGTCGTTACCACTTCGGGCGGCAGCACCAGTTTCACCGCCGGTGACAACACCACCTCCACGCCGGTGGCCGTGGACCCCGGGGTCACGGTCTCCGATAGCGAGAGCGCCCAGCTGGCGTCGGGGACCGTGTCGATCACGGGCAACCTCCACTCGGGTCAGGACGTCTTGGCCTTCTCCAACACCAGCGGGACCACCTTCGGCGACATCGCCGCCGCTTACAACGCCACGACGGGCGTGCTCACCCTGACCAGCTCGGGGGCCACGGCCACCCTGGCCCAGTGGCAGGCCGCCCTGCGGGCCGTTACCTACACCGATACCGCCATCACCCCCAATAACGCCACCCGCACCATTTC
>JBKQUU010000209.1:0-2614 GCA_052325485.1 Acidimicrobiales bacterium
CTCACCCCGGTTGTTCTCACGACGGTGGCACGGCTCCGGCTGCGGGCCAAGCCGCACGCTTATGCGTGCACCCACCTGGCGAACTCGGCCTCGCTGCTCCTGCCCGTCTCCAACCTCAACTAACCTCTTGGCCTTCAGGGCCAGCGGGCTCTCCTTCGCCCGCTTCGGGGCCATCATGGCCTTGCCGTGGTTGGTGGCGATCGGTGTCGAGCGGGCTGTGCTGCGCCGGTTCTTTGCAGCGACCTGGTCGGGCGCGGCGAGGCCAAAGGTGCGACGCCCCAGCCCGTCCCCGTCTTTGCCGGCGCGGTGGTGGGGCTCACCCTCCTGGGGTTCTTCGCCACATCGCTCCTGCACGTCGACCCCGCGTTAGTCGCGCTCGGCGGTGCCCTCGTCCTGGCCGTGCCCGCCCTGGTGTGCCGGAGGGCCACTGCACGCGGTATCGCCTTCGCTCTCGATGTCCCTTTCCTTGCCTTCGTGCTGGCCCTCGGCCTGGTCGTGAAGGCCGTCTCGCTCCACGGGCTCGCCTCGCTCGTCGCCCGGCTCGTGCCGGGCGGGACATCGCTGTGGTCCCTCCTCGGGGTCGCGGCCGTTGCCGCCGTGCTCGCCAACCTCATCAACAACCTGCCCGCTGTGCTCCTGCTCCTCCCGGCGGCAGCGGCGGCCGGGCCTGGAGTGGTGCTGGCGGTGCTCATCGGCGTCAACGCCGGCCCCAACCTCACCTACGTGGGCTCGCTGGCGACCCTGCTCTGGCGGCGTGTGCTGCGCCAGCGCGGCGAGGAACTGCCCACGCCCCATGTGCCGTGCTCCTGGTCTGGCCGGACGAGCCACCGGGGATCGAATCGGTACCGCCGCCGGCCCCAGGTCACCACCCGCCGCCGCATGGAGCCGTCCCTAGCCTAGGAGGAGGTGGTCGGCATGTTCGGCGTCGTCGCCGGGGTCGTGCCGCTGGGACCTGCCGGCGTCGTCGAGGTCGTAGGGGCCGGCGCTGTTTGTGAGGCGGCTGCGGCTGGATTCGGCGTTGCTCGGCTTGACACGCTCGTCGCGGTGATGGCGACAATGATGGCAGCGGGGACCTCAGGGTCGGGCCCGATCCCGATGTCGATCGCATCCAAGTTGCCATCCCGGGTGGCGACCAACAGGTGTAGAAGCGGGGACAAGCCCATCGGGCCCGGGCTCTGGGCGAAGTACACATCGGTGGGTGTGCTGCGCAGGGCCCGGTAGCCCAACTGGGCGCGAAGACGGCCGAGCGGCAAAGGTCGTACCATTACTGGCAGGGCCGCTCTCCCGGCCCAGGAAGGCCCGAGTGGCCATTGCCGATGTGCCCGGAGGTCCGGCGCCCACAGAGGCGTTGCTGTCCAGGACGCTCGTGGAACTGGCAGGCACGCTCGTCGCGGACTTCGATGTGGTGGAGCTGCTGAGCCTGCTCGCCGACCGCTGCGTCGAGGTGCTTGATGTAACAGCAGCCGGTGTGATGTTGGTCGCCCCCGACGGCGACCTCCGGGTGATGGCCTACTCCAGTGGCACCACGCGCTTCCTGGAGCTGTTCGAGCTGCAGGCCGAGGAAGGTCCCTTCCTGGACTGCTGCCGCAGCGGCATACCGTTCGGCGACCAGGACCTCGCCCTCGCCGGCGGGCGTTGGCCCCACTTTGCCCATGAGGCTCTCGCCACCGGCTTCCGCTCGGTCATTGCGTTGCCCATGCGCCTGGGCGGCACCATCGTCGGCGCCCTGGGCCTGTTCCACGCCGAGCCGGGAGAGATGTCAGGAGCCGATGCCGAGACGGCCCAGGCCCTTGCCGATGTGGCCACCATCGCCATCGTCCAGCACCGCCCTTTGCCCGAAGGCCATGTCGTCAGCCGGCAGTCCCGCCACGCCCTCGACAGCCGTAGCGTCATCGAGCAAGCCAAGAGGACCGTCGCCGAGCGAGAGGGCATCGACACGGAGCAGGCCTTCTCCGCCCTGCGAAACTACGCCCGCGACCACAACCTGCGCCTGGTCACCGTCGCCGAAGCCGTCATCGCCGGCTCACTGGCCCCGTCCGGTCTGGGCCCGGTGCCTCGAGGCGGGGACCTTCCTGATGAGCCCTGAGCGACGGGTTTTTGGCCAGGCCAGAAGAGGTCGGTTGTAGGCCGCTCCGAGACGAGAAGCGGTCGTGGCCGAACGCACCACTGAGGGCTGACAATATGGAGGCTCGAACGGGTGGCGAGATGGCGACCCGCACCGTCGGTATGGGCGGCTCGGCGTGGTCTAGTCCTCGAAACCGGCCCTGCCCAGAACTACAGATCTGGTACCGGGAGCGAGACGCCTTCGGGCGCCTCGGCAGGTGCAGCCGTTCGGACAAACTGATCGCCCGGCTCGCCAAGCTGATCAGGCGTGGGCCTGGGCGGGGCGGGGGAGTTGACGCCGGTCGGTTACCCCGAGCTTTTGGAAGATGTGGTTGAGGTGGCTCTTCACGGTCCCCGCGGACACGAACAGGCGTCGCCCGATCTCGGCATTGCTCAGGCCTTCTCCAACGAGCTCGACCACGCGGAGCTCCGTCGGGGTGAGGCTCGCCCACCCGGTGCTGGGGCGGCCGCGCTGGCCTCGGCCCCGCCGTGCGTACGTCCCGGCCGCTTC
>JBKQUU010000210.1:0-4821 GCA_052325485.1 Acidimicrobiales bacterium
AAACGTAACATCAGGCCTTTCGGTCGGGACCCGCGGAGATGTCAGGCCCTTCGAACAAGAATTCGTCGCCGTCGATCCCCCGCCGTGGCAGATGATCCCCAGGTCAGCACCGAGGATCCCCAGGTCAGCTCCGAGGCGGATCTCAGCGGCCTAGGCCTCCGACGAGGAACGGTACGAGGAATAGCGGGTGCAAGAACGAGGAGGCACCTGACCAGGGCGTTAGTCGCAGCCTCGTCCCCTTCGTCGGTGTCACCTTCCAGTAGAGGATAAGGCTCCCCCACCTGGTACGTCATGAATGTTCAGGAGAGAGACGTCACTGTGTTACAACTGAGCCATAACGGGCTCATAATCCGCCCTCCTCGGCGAACGCTAGTGTGACGGCTCGCTCGATCAGTTCGCTGTAGTTGGCAATGCCGGTTTGCTTGGACAACTCCACCAGGTCGGCGGCTTCTTCAGGAAGGAAGTCCCAGCGCTTGAGCCGTGGGTCTTCAAGTCGAGAACGCTTGCGTCGGGGCCTTGAGGCGAACAACCCCTCGGGCTCGGGGCGCTGGCGGGCCTCTTCGATCAGTCGAGGCGCCGCCGTTTGCAGTGCCCTGAGCACCGCCCCGCTGCCGGTTTCGTCCGGCCGTTTGTTGGCCTCAATCAGCTCGACCGATCGTCGCGACATGGTGGTGTGGATCTGGAGCAGGTTGCCTCTTACTGTGCCCGGGAGCTTCGCCCCCCGGGCCTTTGGTCGGGCGGGGCGGCCCGGGCCATGAGATGGGCCGGCGTCCACTCCCCCACCGGGCTCGGCTGGTGGCCTTGCTGCCTGGACGGGAGCTAGCCGAAGAGGCGGCGCGCCCACCGTCCTGTTCGTCTCCCGCGCTTCGAGCGCCCGGTCAGTCTCGGCGACCCGCCGGCCCTCCTCCCGGTTATCGAAACCACCTTCAGCCTCTGTGCTGGACACCGTTACCTCCTGTCCGCGTATGCGAGTTGTCGTTCGGCGATCCTGGCGTTGACGTTGCGGATCAAGCGCTCATAGTCTCCGGCCAGGCCCACGGACGATTTCGAAAATGGTTGAGGCGCGTCCACGTCGATGACCTCGGGCTGAAGGGTCCCCCGTCCCCTCTTGCCCCTCAAGAAGGCGAGCCTTTGGGACTTGGCCTCCTCTCCCCTCTTTTCGTACTCATGAGGAAGTAGGCCCTTGGTCTTCATCTCACCGTCGGCGGCCTCGGAGTACCTCAGTACCGGTTCGATGATCGGGTAGGCGTCGCCAATGCGTTCGTGGATCATGGCCCGGGCCTCTCGGAGCCGCAAGGTCGCTTTCAGGTCGTGGAGGCCGATCACGATGCCGAGGACCTCCAGGTCCGGGTTGGAGTCCTTCTTTATGGAGTCGTACAGGCCCAGCGCTGGCGAGATGCCGGTGATATCCCCGACCTGGGTCTTGACCGGCATGATCATGTAGTGGGCCGTCGTCATAGCGACCCTGGTCAACAAGCTGGCTGATGGTGGCAGGTCTATAACGATCAGGTCGTAGTCCAAGGCAATGTCCACCAGCATCCCGTCCATGAGCGTGGCGAACTTGGTCGGTATCTCGGGTAGCAGAGCGGCTAGGTCCGTGAAGATCGAGGCCGCCTTGGGTCCACCGGCGATCACGTCGAGGCGGGGACGGATGTCGTGCATTACCCGGGGAGCGACGCGTTTCTCGTCGCCGCTGTAGGCGCTCAAGAGGGCAGCGCGGAAATTGACCCCTCCGTCCCACTCGCGATGGCCGTTGTAGCCGAGGATGTCCGCCTGGCTCCCCTGTGGGTCGGCGTCGATCATGAGAACACGCCAGCCCTCCGCCGCGCAGAGAGCGGCGTGGTTGGCGCTGTGGGTTGACTTCCCCACGCCCCCCTTGTTCGAGTACCAGATCACCGCGGAGGGGATCACGCCCGCTCCCCCATCGACCGTCCTGACAACATCTCACTCCCCTTTCGTCAACACCACCGTTGCGACACAGGTACGGCACGTCCAGTTGGCCTGTGCTCGGGCGTGTCTAGGCACGAAACGGCGGCGTGCTAGCGACGAGCCAGATCATATACGGCTCCGTGAGACCACTGTGGTGTTTCACTCTCGAACCAGTGCTGTGACCACAGCGTTACCGTCACGGACTAGACCTGCCACGTACACGGCACGCTCCTTCCACGGTCCTGCGACCACCCTGCCACAGTTGTGGCTCACTGTTGGTTCAGGTGTAGAACCGTCACAGACATGTGCTAGCACACGACTTGCTCTCCAGGGGCCGCAGAAAGTGGGGGAGCGGTGAGAATGGCTTATTTGCACGAGAGTCGCCAGTACGTCCGTTCCTATGACCAGGGGACACTATGACAATGGGGCTTACCGGGTACACTCCAACGTGGATGATGTTTTCAGACGAGGGGAGTGGCTCGGAGCCCATCGACGTCGACGCTATCCTCAACGACCCCCGCTGGTCACGGATAGCCGACGAGGAAGAGACACGTGAGCTGCACCCCGACCTTGCGAGCCCTTGGCCCAGCTTTGTCGTCGACCGGGTCAAGCGCCCGCCACCGCGCCGGCGCGGACGCCCCCCGAAGACCTGGGACGAAGACGCTGCGTTGGACCTTCCCCACTGGCACGCCCCCCCCGGCTACTCCAGAGATCGAGAACCAAGCGGCCGCTGGCGGTACGCGGCCACCGGTTCAGCCGTCCCCGGCGCCAAGGACGTGACGCTCGAAACTCTCTACGACTTAGCGCGAGATGACGACGTTGTGCTCGTACCGGTCGAGCTGGCTCGGTCCGCAGAAGAGCTGGCGTGGTGTTTAGACGTGGACCTTGGCGAACGAGCGGTGATGATCGGGCAGCGCCCCGAGATCGTCTTAGAGGTCCCGATGGGGGAGTGGGACAAGCGCTGTCATGTCCCCCTCGGCCTTTCCGCCCCCGAACTCGCCCTTGACCGCCTGCTCGACTTCGCCGGCGTCGCCCGCATGGCCGGCGTGCTCCACGATACGGTGGTCAGTTATTACACCCGTCGAGCGCAGGTGCCCGAGCCATACCGGTTCCCCGAACCAGTCGCCCGTTTTGGTGGTAGCCCCGTGTGGTCAGCACCCATCATCCGAGCCTGGCTCAGTGCCCGGCCCGGCCAGGGGACGGGCGGCGGGCGGCCCAAGGCCGAACCAGCCCGGAAGAAGACCGTTAGGACCGGCTCTCGTCATCAGGACGGTAAGCCATCAGCCGGAGCCCGTTCCCCTCAGCCCGGGGCACGATCGAACCTATCTCGGCCAAACCCCCTTCGTGGTTGATAATGGCGGTGACGATCACATCAGTGATCGCGGTTGACGACCTGGTCGAGGTCGACGAGGAGGAGGAAGAAGCCTTCGACGACGGTGAGACCTACGCTTCAGAAGATGCGCCAGTGGGCCAAAGAGGCCGAGCCATTTCGCGGGCGGTAGCCGAGGCGCAATACGACCGGACCAAGGCGTGTCTGGCGGAAGCCGGCGTGGACAGCGTTGTCGTTTACCCGGGCGTGCCTTAGGACATCGACGAGGACACCGGGCCGAAATGGGCCGAAGTTGCCTACCGGTGTGCCATCCCCGGCTTGGCTGGGGTTCCACCTGACCACGAGGTCGGCTTGGTCGTGCCCGACTAGGAAGTGAGTTTGGCGCCCCTGTCGTCTTGGAGGACGTCGAGGTCCATGGCCAGGAAGTTCGCTGAGGACTTCGTCGAGGCCCGTACGGGCTGGGACTTCCTCTATGGCGTGATGACCGCTCGGGTACCGGCCTCCGCCGCCGTCTCCACTTCCCGAGACGGGCTCGGTTGCCTGACGGAGGTCGAGGTAGTGGTGCTGGGCCGAGAAGGGCGCGGCCACGCTGAGTCGACGGCATGGCGCGGGACGAACGAGGCGGGCGGCACTTACGGCGAGTGGGACTCTGATGTCTGGTAGGCCGGCTCGGCCTGCTTGGGAGGGAAGAACTCAGGGTCCCGTTTCACCGCCTTCTCAATCAACAGCGCTGGTACGTCAGTTGCCTTCCCGGCTTTCACCCAGATGTAGGCCAGGTCTCCAGCATGGCGGAGCTGTTCCTTGGAACACCACGACACGGCCGCAGCTAGGCGGCGGGTAGGGGAGTGCGGTTCTTGATGGGCGGGCTCGTCGACTGGCCTTGTCCTTGGTGGCTTGAACAGCGTGGCTCGCCCTTCGCCCATGGCTTTGAGGGGTCCTCCGTCCAGGTTGAAACGGACGTCACGTTCGGTGCCTCTGGATAGCTCAAGTAGCCGAGCTTCCTCGTCGCCGGAGAGCTGGAAGTGGGCGGCGGTTTGACCCACCAGGACCGGTAGATCGACGTCGTGCCCGGCCAGCACAAGCTCGCCGATGGTCCGGTTCAGTTCCCTCGTTGCTGACTGGATGCGATTGCCGCGGTCCTGGGTTTCCCTGGTCGCCTGCTCTCGTTGTGCGCGTTCCGCCTCCGCCAGGGCGAACTCCTCCAGTCGTTCGAGCATGAGCTTGATGGAGTGGATGCCCTTCATGCTCCGTACCTGGTCGATGAGCCTGGGCACCAAGGTAGGCAGCGACTCGGCTAGCGCTTCAAAGCGTTGGCGAGGCTTGCCAAAGATCGTGAGCCCGAGATGGGCTTCGGCTTCGGCTACCAGCGCCGAAGCCGCCGTGGGTTGGCTGTCAGGCGCTTTCCCTGGGTGCGTAGCTTCCCTCTGCTCTGGAGGCCTCCAGGACCGACGTAAGTGCTCGGTGGGGACAGGGAGGGGATCTATCTCTCGTGTCTGGGTTAAAGATCTACTGGACGACGAATTGGCTGGTGAAGGGCCATTTTCGGCGTCGTAACCGCGCGG
>JBKQUU010000211.1:0-19315 GCA_052325485.1 Acidimicrobiales bacterium
CTTGGTTAGTGCAGTACGGGTACGGGGGCGGCTCGCCCACGCCCATCGACTCCGATTACTCCTGCGCCTAGCAGGGCGATATGTAGCACGGGCCCGGCCTGACGCCGCTCACGCCAGGCACGACGGCTCCAGTGACCGGAAGACCTTGTAGCCCAACTGGAACTCCTGGTGGCCGAGTGCTTCCGAGCGTGTTGGCGAACCGGCGGCCGTGGCCGCGACGAGCTGGAAGATCTCCTCCCCGACCTCGTCGAGGGACGCCTCGCCCATGAGGACCCGCCCGGCATCGACGTCCATATCGTCCGACATCCGCCGGTACGTCTCGGGGTTGGCGCACACCTTTACCACGGGCGACACGACCGACCCGACCACCGAGCCGCGACCCGTGGTGAAAAGGATGATGTGGGCACCGCAGGCGATCAGTTCGACAACCTCGGTGGTGTCGTTGATGTTCGGGTAGCCAAAGCGCGGCGGGCCGTCGGGCACCACGTCGAGCAGGTAGAGGCCGGCGCGGTTGGGTAGCTCTCCGGGCTCGATGACCCCGACGATGGTTGAACTGCCGCTCTTGGCGTAGGCGCCGATCGACTTTTCCTCGATGGTCGTAAGCCCCCCGACCAGGTTGCCGGGGGCGATGCTGGCGTGCCCGAGGGCGTCGTAGTAGTGAGCGGCCTTGACCACCCGCCCGGCCAGGTCGGCCCCGAGCTCGTCCGTGGCTGCCCTGGCCCGGAGGTGGTCCTCACAACCGATGAGCTCACCCGTCTCCTCGAAGATGCAACGGGCGCCGGCAGCCACCAACCGGTCGAAAGCCCGGCCCACCGCCGGGTTGGCCGTCAGCGTGCTGGTGCTGTCGGACCCGCCGCAGATCGTGCCCACGACGAGGTCGGCCACCTCCATGGGTACCCGTGCCGCGCCGGCGATCTCGGCCAGGCCCTGGGCTACCAACGCTCGCCCCCGGGAGATGGTGCTGACGGTGCCACCCTCCTCCTGGATAACCATGCTCTCGACCCACCGCCCGCTCCCGGCCACGGCGTCGCTCAGCGCTCTGCGGTCGAAACTCTCGCAGCCGAGCGACACGAGTAGGCAGCCGCCAACGTTCGGGTGGGTACAGAGCGCGGTGAGGACCCGTTGGGCGTACTCGTTGGGGTAACACCCCGGGAAACCGACGACCTGGACGGAGCCGCCGGCATCTGGGTAGGGCCCATCGGCGATGTGGCGGGCCACGTGGTGGGCGCACTCGACGAGGTAGACGACGAGGAGGTGGTTCCGGATCCCCTTGCGGCCGTCCCGGCGGCTATAGCCGGTCAGTCGGGGCACCGGGCCCGCCTCTGGCGTTAGTCCGGTGCCACGGTACTTAGCGCCATCGCCGGCGTCGGCCGAGCGCACCGTGGGGGCGTCGGGCCTGGTTTCAGGTGGGGCGTCGGGTGGGGCCCCGGGCCCGCCCGTGCTGGCCCCGCCGACGAGGTGGGCGGCGAGGTAGTTGCTGAGCACGTTGTGCAGGTGCAGGTACTGCCCGGCGGCCACATCGGTCGACGTCCGGCCGATGATGGCACCACATTTGACGACCGCCTCGCCCGGGCCTAGGTGCCTCGCCGCCACCTTGTGGCCGACGGGCAAGGCCAACTCGAGCTTGACTGCGGCCCCGTCGACCAACAACATCTCGCCCGCCGGGAGGGGTCGGACGGCGACTAGGCAATTGTCGTCCGGGTGCAGCCTGAGCAGGCGCCGGTCCGTGGATTGGTCGGCGCCCGGTCGCACCTAGAACTTCCCGTACTGCAGGTAGGCCTGCTCGGGGTCGACGCCGTCCAGGATGGCGGTCCGCACCTTGTTTTCCACAGCTGCAGCGTACTCCGCCGCCTCCACGACCTCTACGGCCCGGGCGCCCGGGACCACCACGACGCCGTCCTGGTCGGCCAGCAGGAAGTCGCCCGTGCCGACCGTTACCGCCCCGATCTTCACCGACCCGCCCAGTTCGTCGGTGAGCCAGCGCCCGACGATATCGCGAGGAGTGCTGAACCGGCAGTACACGGGGAACCCCAAGCGCCGGATGAAGGCGGTGTCCCGGCAGCCTCCGTCCACGACATAGCCCCGCACGCCCCTGCTCTTCAGTGCTTCGGACGATAGCTCGCCCATCAACGCCACTTCCTGGTTCTCGGGCTGGCAGACCACCACGCACCCGGCCGGCGCCCGGGACAGCATCCGCGTCCAGTCGAGCAGCGTGGCGTGGGCGTCGGCGCCCTCGACGAGCCGGCCGTGCACGGCCCAGACAGGGCCGGCCAGCCGCAGGCCGGGGTCGAGGCCCACGATCTGGGGCGGGAGCACCCCGGCCTCGGCACCCAGGGCGCGCATGACATCGAAGATGACCCCGGTGTAAAGACGCCCCAGGCGTTCGCTGAGGCTCTGCGCCGCCGCCGGGGCCGCGCTCACGGGCGGTGCCCGGTCCCGGTGGCCAGGCCGTTCACCGGTGCGGGCCCGGGCACCCGGGCCGCTGGGCGCGCCGGCGCCTCAGCCCGCCCGCTCTGCACCGACCGGTAGATGGCTTCGACCACGGCCAGAGTGGCAACGTTGTCGCGGGCGGAGGTGAGGGGCGGGGGCCCGCCCCCGGCGGCGGCCAGGAGGGAGGCCATCGGGCCGAGGAAGGCGTCCGGGAGCCAGCGGGTGCTCACCGGGTAGGGGGCCCAGCCGTCCGTGGGCACGAGGTTGCTCGTCACTTCCAGGGTGTCCGGGCGCCCGGTGGGGTAGTCGTACAGCAGCCCCAATGTGCCCCGGACGGCGCCGTGGTCGCCCTCGAGGCGGAACGTCGCCGTGTTGTCGCCCCAGGCGTTCTCGTGGTTGCTGGTCACGAGCGCCCGCGCCCCGTCGGCGAAGCAATAGGTCGTTATGGTCCTTGTCTCGCCCCGGGGCGCCTGGCCCGGGGTACGGCCGGCGGCGCAGTACACGCTCTCGGGCTCGCCCAAGAACCAGCGGACCAGGTCGTGGTAGTGGACCGAGTGGCTCCACACCTCGAGCTGGTCGACCTCGAGCATCCAGGGCCAGTCCGACCATTCGCTCCAGATGTCCACCTGGACGGCGAAGTTGGTGACCTGCCCGAGCCAGCCCAGCTCCATGATGCGGTGCGCCGCCGCCACCCCTTCGTCGAAACGAAGCTGCTGGTTCACGGCGAGGGCGACGCCGTTGTCTTCGGCCAGGTCGGCGAGCTCGAGGGCAGTGGCGGAGCTCAGTGCGAAGGGTTTCTGGCCCAACATGTGGCGACCGGTGGCTAAGACCCGGCGGGCGATGCCGGGCTGGGCGTGGGCCGGCACGGCCACGTCCACGACCTCCACGTCGTCGTCGGCGAGCAGGCCCTCGAGATCCGGGTAGACGCGGTCGATGCCGTGGCGGGCCGCCACCGCCCGGGCCCGGTCCTGGTTGATGTCGGTGATGCCCACGACCTGGAGGCCCCCCCGGCGGTAGGCGGGGAGGTGAGCCAGGTCGACGATGGCCCCGGCGCCGACGATGGCAATGGGCCGGCGCTGGTCGGCCGGCACCGTGACCAGGCAGGCCTGAGCAACCGGCCGGAAGAGCTCGATCATGAGGCGTGCACCTTGAGGCCGTAGACGGATATGGCGGTCCCGCCGAGGACCGCCTCCCGCTCGTGTTCATCGAGGTCTTCGCAGAGGGTGAACAAAGCTCCTGTCACCGCCTCGTAACCGCCGGCCAGTTCGCACACCGGCCAGTCGCTGCCGAACATGAGACGCTCCGCCCCGAACAGCTCCAACGCGTACCGCACTACGGGGCGCAGGTCCTCCAGCGTCCACGGCCCCCGTTCGTCCCCGGACCGGTAGAGGCCGGACAGCTTGGCATAGACGTTGGGGGACCGGGCGGCGCCGTCGATCAGGCTGGCCCACGGCTCCAGCCCCGCCGACCCCACGGGCGGCTTGGCCAGGTGGTCTATGACGATGGTCAGCCCGGGGTGACGTTCGCAGAGAACGGGCACGTGCTCCAAGTGCCGGGGCAGGGCGGGGACGAAGTCGAACGGGACGTGGGCTTGTTCCAGCATGCGCAGGCTGGTGCCCACCCCCTCGCCGAGCACCCAGTCGGGGTCGGGGCGCACGTGAACGAGGTTCCTGACGCCCACGAACCGGTCTCGGTGCTGCAGTTCCTCCAGCGTTTTCTCAGCGGCAGAGGGATGGTCGAGAGGTAGCCAGGCCACGATGCCGGCGATCTCGGGATGTTGGCCGGCGACCTCGAACATGGCGTCGTTGTCCTCGGCACTGTCGGCCGATTGCACGAGCACCGTGGCGTCAACGCCGCACCGGCGCAGGTGCGGGGCCAGGTCCCCAAAGCCGAAAGCCCGGTCCAGCTCGGGGTAAGCCGGCGCCAGCCACGGGTAGTCGACGCCGCGGGGATCCCAGAAGTGCTGATGAGCGTCCACGACGGCCACGTCGCGCTTTGCTCGGTCCACCGGGCGACCCTCCTCGTGCTGGCCCCAGCGGGCTCGGGCTCGGAGCATAGCGCGAGACCTGGCCAGGGGAGCTAAGTTCGGCACCGATGCGGGCGTGGGAGGTGACCGCTCCGGGACCGATCGACACCCGGCCGCTGCGGCTGGTCGAGCGCCCCCGCCCCGGTCCCGGCCCCGGGGAAGTGCTCATCAAGGTGTCCGTGTGCGGGGTGTGCCGGACCGACCTTCACCTGGCCGAGGGCGACCTGGCCCCGCACCGCCCGGGAGCGGTCCCGGGCCATGAGGTGGTCGGCCGCGTCGAGCGGTTGGGCCCCGGTTGCCGCCGCCTGCAGGTCGGCCAGAGGGTTGGTGCCGCATGGCTGGCGGCCTCGTGCGGGCGGTGCCGGTTCTGCCTGGCGCAGCGGGAGAACTTATGCCTGGCGCCCCTGTTCACCGGCTGGGACGTCGACGGTGGTTTTGCCGAGCACATCGTGGCCCGGGAAGATTTCGTCTACTTGCTCCCGGCGAGCTTCGACGACGTGGGCGTCGCTCCTCTGCTGTGCGCCGGGATCATCGGGTACCGGGCCTTACTTCGGGCCGAACTGCCTCCTGGGGGGAGGCTCGGGCTCTACGGTTTCGGCGGGTCGGCCCACCTAACGGCCCAGGTCGCACTGGCCCAGGGGGCCAGCGTCCACGTGCTGACGCGTTCGGCCGCCGACCAGGCCTTGGCCCGTGAGCTCGGGGCGACGTCGGTCGGCGACGCCTCCGACCGGCCCCCGGAACCGCTGGACGCGGCCATCCTGTTCGCCCCGGTGGGCACCCTGGTCCCGGTGGCCCTGGCCGCCCTGGACCGGGGTGGCACCCTGGCCGTGGCCGGGATACACCTCAGCGACATACCTGTGCTCAACTACCAGGACCATCTCTTCCAGGAGCGCAACCTGCGCAGCGTCACGGCCAATACCCGTGCTGACGGCGAGGAGTTCCTCGCTCTGGCTGAACGCATCGGCGTGCGTGCCACGACGACGCTCTACCCCTTCCAAGAAGTCGACCAGGCGCTGGCGGACCTGGCCCACGACCGCTTCAACGGCGCCGCCGTCATCCAGGTCGCCTAACGGGGCCAAGACATAACAAAGCGGTTACTCTTCGGCCACCGCGCTCGGCCCTACGTGGGCCGTCAACCACTCTTGCAGCGGGTCGGTGGCAACGAAGAACTCGACGAGACGGGCCTTGGTCTTGGGAGTGGCCAGCCAGGCCGCCACCGGCCACTGCCTCCAAGCGATGAGGCCCTTCAAGCACAGCAGGTCGATGCGCGGATGGTCCTTCGGGTAACCCTTTGGCGAGGTCTTCAAGCGGTCGTGCGCGGTCAGCTCTATGCCGGCTTCCCTGATGGCGTTGGCGGCGCAGGCCAGGTCTGACCCGGCCGGCTCGGTGGCCACCGCCTCGCGGTAACGCTGGAGCTGGTCGGCCGACATCATGTACATCCCGCGCCCGGCGCCCAGGCCCGCGGCCGAGAACTGGACGTACCCGCCATTGTCCATGGTGGCGCCTATGGCGGTCTTGTAGGGCGACTTATCGGCGCTGAAGCGTACGTCGCGATTAGGACGGAAGATCCGGCCCGGACCGCACCTCCCCGCCAGTTCGGCCAGCAGCTCTTCCATGGGCCGGCGGACGGCCTGTTCGTAGACGTCTTTGTGGGCCAGCCAATAGGTCCTGGAGTTGTCCTCCTCCAACCCGTCGTAGAAGTCGACGGCGTCGGCCGTCCATCCTCGAAAGCTCACCTGCGGAACGATAGTGAGGCGGTGGCGGCCGGTCCAGCTAGCTCGCTCTGCGCCTGGTGACGGCGCCCTCAGCGGACGAGGCGGGCTCCCCACGCCCGAGCTCGCTCGGCCTCCCCGTCCTTCAGGGGGCCTTTGGCGTCTTTGACTATAAAACCCTCGGGTTTGGCCGCGATCTCGTAGCCATGACCGTGAAGGTGCCGGGAGATCGGCCGGGCGGCGGCGCCGGCCAGCGGGTAGCTGAGGCGGGTATCGAACGCCGCCGCCCGTTTCCCGGTAACCCCCGAAGGCAGGGCACCGATCCATTCGCTGAGCCCAGGCCCCGGGGCCAGGTCTTTGCGCGTCCGGGACGACGACATCCGCCTTATGTGGGTCGGGCCGCCGACGACGAGAAGGTCGACGCCGGCGATCTTGTCGGCGCTCGCCTCGGCCACCGGCGCCACGGCCACGTGGGCACCGGGGTCGGCCTGCTCAATACCTTCGGCGATCGCCTCCGCGATTAGCCGGGTGTTGCCGAACATGCTCTCGTAGACAACTGCTACGTCCACACTGACCTCCCCTTCGCCCGTTGTCTCGCTCTTTCCCCTCCGTACGATGGTGCGCTCTGGCGCTGCTCTCAGCCAGGGTCTTTGGTCCTGGCCGGCGCCTGTAGTTGGCGGCCGAAGACAGCAGCGGCTGTACTGGTCAGACATGGGTAACCGACGGAGGTGGGGATGAGCTCACGAGGTACACGCCGCAGTCAGGCCTGGTTCGCCGCCGAGGGGCGCTCGGGCATGCTCTACCGGTCCTGGGTGCGCAATCAGGGGTACGGTCCCAAGGTCTTCGACGGGCGCCCGGTAATCGGCATCGCCTCGACCTGGTCGGAGCTGGCGCCGTGCAACGCCCACTTGCACCGGGTGGCGGAGGCGGTCAAGCGGGGCGTGTGGCAGGCGGGAGGTTTCCCGCTCGAGTTCCCGACCATGGCCACGGGGGAAACGCTCATGCGGCCCACGGCCATGCTCTACCGCAACCTCCTGGCCATGGAGGCGGAAGAACTGGTACGGGCCAACCCTCTGGACGCGGTGGTGCTGCTGTCCGGCTGCGACAAAACGACACCGGGCCTCTTGATGGCGGCCGCCAGCGTCGACCTGCCCGCCATCATGGTGACCGGCGGGCCCATGCTCAACGGGAAGTTCCAGGGTCGCGACATCGGGTCGGGCACCCACGTCTGGCAGTTCGCCTCCGAGGTGAAAGCCGGCCGCATGACGCAAGAACAGCTCTATATCGCCGAAGGTTGCATGTCGCGCTCCGACGGCCATTGCATGACCATGGGCACGGCCTCGACAATGGCGTGCATGGCCGAGGCCCTCGGCATGCAGTTGCCGGGGTCGGCGACCTGGCCCGCGTCCGATGCCCGTCGCTATGAGGTCGCCCAGGAGGCCGGGTCCCGCGCCGTCTCCATGGTGATCGAGGACTTACGCCCCCACCAGATAATGCAACGGCCGGCCTTCGACAACGCCATCCGGGCCAACACCGCCATCGGCGGCTCGACCAACGCCCTCATACATCTCATCGCCATTGCCGGTCGGCTCGGCGTCAAGCTATCGCTGGACGATTTCGACGAACTGGGGCGGTCGGTGCCGACCCTGGTCGACCTGCTGCCATCGGGCCGCCACCTAATGGAGGACTTTTGCTACGCAGGAGGGCTCCCGGTCGTCCTGCGGGAGCTGGCCGAAGCCGGCCTGCTCGACAGCTCGCAGATGACGGTCACGGGCAAGAGCATCGGTGAAAACGTGGCCGGAGCGACCTGCTGGGACCGCGAAGTGATCCGCACCGTCAGTGAGCCACTGATGCCCCCGGGCCGAGGTACGGCCGTGCTCCGGGGCAACCTGTGCCCTAACGGGGCCGTTATCAAGCAGTCCGCGGCCTCCTCGGAACTGATGAAGCACCGAGGCAGGGCGCTGGTTTTTGACTCGCCCGAGGCCTACTACGCCGTTTGCGACGACGACGACTTCGATGTCGAGGCGGGCGACGTCATCGTCGTTCGTTACTCCGGCCCCAAGGGGTACCCCGGTATGCCGGAGGTGTCCAATGTGACCCTCCCGGCCAAGCTACTGAGGCAAGGGGTCACCGACATGGTCCGGATCTGTGACGGCCGCATGAGCGGGACGGGCTTTGGGACGGTCGTCCTCCATGTCGCGCCCGAAGCGGCGCTGGGAGGGCCGCTGGCGCTGGTTGAGACGGGCGACACCATCGAGTTGGACGTGCCGGCACGCTCGCTTCATCTCGACGTGCCTGACGAGGAACTGGCGCGCCGCAAGGCGGCGTGGTCGCCGCCCGCCAGCAAGGCCCAGTCCGGTTACACCTGGTTGTACATCGAACATGTGCTGCAGGCAGACGGGGGCGCGGACTTCGACTTTCTCGTCGGGGCACGGGGCGACGCGGTGCCCCGAGACTCGCACTAAACGGCGAAAGCCGGGGCGCCGGCGTCCTGGGGTGTGCTTGGCCGCCTCAGCGCTTCCCGTGAGCGGACTGGCGCGCCCGGCGCCTGTGCGCCCAACCCGGGCGTGACGCTCCGTCGGACGTCGATGGAACCGACGACTGTCCCCCGAGGTTGGGCCGCAGGGCCGGCCCAGCGCCGGCACGGGCGCCACTGTCACCGCTCAGGGCGCCATCCGCGACCACGCCATCCGCGACCACGCCGTCCGCGACCACGCCATCCGCGACCACGCCATCCGCGACCACGCCGTCCGCGACCACGGCACCCACGCTCACGGCACCGCCCCCGCCTCCGGGTAAGAGCAGGGCTTTCTGGGCGATGGACTCTTCGTCTTCGTGGACGAACTTCTCGCCTCGCAGCGCCGAAGCCACGGCGGCGATGACGCTCATAGCGGCGGCGAAGGCCAGGATGATCACCAGGCCGTGCTTGAACGACGGCCCGATCAGCTGCGGGAAGAACGCCCTACTGGTAAGGGCGGCGGCCTGAGAAGGGGCCAGGTGCCCGAGGACGGCAGGCCCAAGGAGGCTCTTAAGCGGGTTGAGGCCCAAGAAAGCGGCGAAGATATAGCCGAGGGGGGGCAAGTGGGAGAGTTGGGCGGCATTGGCTACGGGGACCCCGTGAGCGACCAGGCCCTGGTACATGGCCGCGGGCACCTTGGCATTGAGCCCGAACACGAGCAGGGTGAAGAAAAGGCCCATCGACAGTGGCATCCCGACCTGGGCAAAAGTCACCCGCATCCCCGATGCCGCCCCGCGGGAACGAGCGGGGACCGAGTTCATTATCGAGGCCGTGTTGGGCGAGGCGAACAGGCCCCCGCCGATCCCCGAGACGAACATCACCGCGGCGAAGGGCCAGTACGAGAAGTTGGCCGGGAAGGTCGTCATGAGGATGTACATGGCGGCTGAGACGAGCATGCCGCTCGTGGCGAAGGGCCGGGCGCCGTAACGGTCCGAGAGCCGGCCCGACAGGGGGCCGGAGAAAACGAAGCCCAACATGAACGGCATCATGTAGATGCCGGCCCACAGTGGCGTCCTCACGAAGCTGTAGCCGTGTTGGGGCAGCCATATGCCTTGGAACCAGATCATCAACATGAACTGAAGGCCGCCGCGCCCGACCGCCCCTAGGAACGATGCCGCGTTACCGGCCGTGAACGCCCGGATGCGGAACAACGACAACCGGAACATCGGCTCGGCCACTTTCGTTTCCACGATGGCGAAGATCACCAGCAGGGCCAGCCCCCCGAAGACCATTTCCAACACGAAAGGGTTCTGCCAGCCGGTAAGAGAGTGGCCGTAGGGTTTGATGCCGTAAGTGGCACCGGTGAGGACCATGGCCAGGCCGGCGGCGAAAGAAAGGTTCCCCAGCCAGTCGATCTTGGCCTTGATGCGGATGCCGACCTCCTTCAACCTCAAGTAAGCCCATACCGTCCCGAAGACCCCGATCGGCACGTTGGCTAGGAACACCCAGCGCCAGCCCAACTCTGAGAGCAGCCCGCCGGCGAGGATGCCCAGGAAGGAACCGAAGATGGCGGCGACCATGTTCATCCCGAGAGCGAGGCCAAGCTCGTCAGCGGGGAAGGCGTCGGTGATGATGGCGGCCGAGTTGGCCATGAGCAGCGCCCCACCGATGGCCTGGAACATCCGCAGGATGACGAGTTCCAGCGCTCCCGTCGAGCCCTTGCTCCAGACGACGGAGAGCAGGACGGCCCCCAGGGTGAACCAGGCAAAACCGAGGTTGTACATCCTCGTGCGGCCGTACATGTCGCCTATACGCCCCACCGTCACCACTACAGCGGCCGAGACCAGGACGTAGCCCATCATGATCCACAGGAGATAGGGGAAGTTGGAAGCGGCCAGGGGGTTGAGGTGGATGCCCCGGAAGATGACCGGTAGGGCGATCATCAAGCTGGTCCCGTTGAGCGTGGCCAGTAGGACCCCGACGGTGGTGTTGGAGAGGACGACCCATTTGTAGTAACGCCCTACGACTGGTGGCGGGGCAGACGGCATGGTGGTCGTGCCAGCGCTCATGCCAGCACCTCCTTTGCTTTGTGGTCGGGTAATTGCGCGGCGAAGGACTCGAGCACGCTTACGGCCTGCTCCAACGCCAGACGGTCGGTGTCGTCCAGCGCGCTGACGTGCTCAGCCAGCCAACTGTTGCCGGCCTCCCGCCGCCGAGCCAACAACTGCTCGCCCTGAAGGGTGGCGACCAGCTGCACGCCACGGCGGTCGGCGGGATTGGCCCGGCGGGTGACCAAGCCGGCTTCTTCGAGCTTGTCGGCCAGCCGTGTCACCGAGGGCGACGGCAGTGCTTCGGTCTCGGCGAGCTGACCGATGCTCATCGGCCCGGCCGCGGCCACGCTGGCTAGCACTGAAAGCTGGGCCAGGGTGAGCTCCGAGGGGTCGTAGCGGCGAAGTTTGCGGCTGAGCCGGACCATAGACAGCCGAAGGCGCACGGCCAGTGCCCTAGCCGCTACGGCCCGCGGCCCGGTCCCGGGCTCAGCCCCGGGCCCGGTGGGGAACATGCCAGTTGGGGACATGGGTGCCTGCGCCGTGTCGATAGATGCTTATGATACTAAATATCGGCAGCATCAACTTGCAAGTTGAGGCGGACGAGAGGCGCCGGGAACCAATCGCGGCCGGTGGGCGTCTGTACAGGTATGGGGGCCCCGCCGCTTAGTGAGCTCAACGATGTGAGGGCCGGCCGCGCCGGCAGGTGGGGGCTGTTGGCCCCAGCCGTGTGCTCAGCCCTGGTGGTGGCGGGGGCCCTGGCTACGAGCAGCCCACCTGCGTTTGCGTCCGCTCCGACGTCGAGCTCGCCCGGACCGGTTTTCGCACCGGTTTCGGTGACGTTCGTGTCTTTGCGCATGGGGTGGGCGTTGGGGATGGCCCGCTGCGCGCCCGGGGGGGCGTGCCTGGCCCTGCGCGAAACCACCGACGCGGGCCGCTCGTGGTCGCCCAGGCCGCTCCCGGCGGCGCTGGTGGCGGCGGCGGACCGGCACGTCGGTGACCTAGAGGCCGATTGCTGCGAGGCAGGGCTGAACGTCCGCTTCGCTGATCCCCAGGACGGCTGGATCTTCGGCGGCCTGGTGGAGCCGTCCTCGTACGGGGGCTCCGTCAGGCCGGTCCTGTGGTCAACGCACGACGGAGGTTTGACATGGCGGGAGCAGCGTCTGCCCGGGCTGAGCACCGAGGGCTCGATCTTTGACCTGGAGGCGGCGGCCGGCCGGGTGTACTTCATGGCTCAAGAGACCACTGGCGGCGCCATCTTGGAGTCCTCCCCGGTCACGGGGGACGACTGGCGTGCCGCACTGGGACTGGGCACCCCGGCTGGGGGGGCTCAACCCTCAGGCACGATCGTCCTGGCCGGGTCGACCGGCTGGTTGGTGGAGGGCAACGACCGCGGCACCGCCGCCAGCGCCCGGCTCGACGGCCGCGGGCAGTGGGTGGGATGGGCCCCGCCGTGCGTGTCGGTAGGCAACAGTTTCGCCGTCCCGGCCGTCTCGACACCGAGCGACCTGGTCGCCGTGTGCGTGATGGGCGGTTTTGCCTACCCACTTTCCAAAGCCGCCCCCCCGGGGGCGGCCCTCGGTTCGAGCTGGCTCTACTTCTCTGATAACGGGGGGCAGACCTTTGCCGCCGGTCCCGAGCTCGGGTCCCGCCAGGACGTGTTCGGCGGTGTCCTGGCTTCGCCCGCGCCCGGGGTCATCCTGCTGAGCCGTAGTTACTTCGGCAATGGTGACGTCAACGAACAAGACCTGAGAGCCAGTTTCGATGGTGGTCACCACTGGACGGTGGTCTACGAGGGCCAGTTCCTCTACCTTGGTTTCACGAGCCCCTCCCAAGGGGTCGGGATCGTGCAATTGTCACCGAGCACCACCGGCATGATCATGACTTTCGACGGTGGCCACCATTGGGTGCCGGTCAGGTTTTGAAATTATGGCCCGGCATCCCTTACGGCAGGTACGGCGCGTATTCGGGTGTCCACACGGCCCCGTCCACCTGCGCCTCGATCTCCTCGTCGGTGGTGATCCGGGCCAGGCCCTGGTCGCGAGCGCAGCCGGCGACGGCGATGGCGATGCGTCGCGAAATTGAGCGCAGGTCGGTCAACGACGGGTAGAGGGCACCCTGGGCCAGGCGCTCCTCGGAGACGGCACCCGCCAGCTCGGTGGCTGCCACCAGGAACATCCGGTCGGTGATCTCTCGGGCCCTGGCCACTATCGCCCCGAGCCCGACGCCAGGGAACACAAAGACGTTGTTCGCCTGGCCGACGGGGCGGGCGCGCCCGTCAACCTCGACCGGGGCGAACGGGCTCCCGGTCGCCACCAGGGCCCTGCCGTCGCTCCAGGCCAGCACTTGGGCCGGAGTGGCCTCGGAGTTCGCCGTTGGGTTGGAAAGAGGCAGCACGATGGGCCTGGGGGCCCGGGCGGCCATCTCTCGCACCGCCGTCTCTGAAAAGGCCCCGGGTATGGCGCTACTGCCTACCAGGACGGTCGGGGCCACGTGCCTCACCACGGCCTCGAGGTCGTAGTGCTCGGCCGGGTCGAAGCCGAAGCGGTACATCTCCCGCCCGGTCAGCGCGAAGGGACGCTTGTCCTGGTCAAGCTGCTCGCGGCCCTCGAACACGAGGCCCTGCGAGTCAAGCATCACCAGCGCGCCCCGCACCTGCTCCTCCGTGGCCCCATCGTCGCGCATAGCTACCTGCAGGAGCCGGGCGATGCCGATGCCCGCCGCCCCGGCGCCGAGCAGCACGAGGCGCTGGGCCGCCAGTCGCCCGCCCGACAGGCGCAGGGCGGCGAGGATCCCGGCCAGCACGATGGCGGCCGTCCCCTGGATATCGTCGTTGAAGCTGGCCACGCGGTGTTGGTAGCGGTCAAGCAAGCGGATGGCGTTGTGTTGTTTGAAATCCTCCCACTGGAGCACGGCCCGGGGATAAGCCTCCAGGACGGCCTCCACGAAGGCTTCCAGGAAGGCGTCGTAGTCGGGGCCCCGGAGGCGGGGCTTGGGGTAGCCAAGGTAAAGGGGGTCGCCCAGCAGGTCTTCGTTGTCCGTGCCGCAGTCGAGGGAGATCGGCAATGTCATCCGGGGGTGGACGCCGGCCCCGGCGGTGTACAGGGCCAGCTTCCCGATGGGTATGCCCATGCCTCCAGCCCCCTGGTCACCCAGGCCCAGGATGCGCTCGTTGTCGGTGGCCACGATCAGACGGACGTCGGGCCGGTCGCGGTTAGCGAGCAGCTCCGGGATCCGGTCGATGTCCTCAGGCGTGACCCAGAGGCCCCGCGGACGGCGCATCACATGGCTGAACTCCCGGCAGGCGCGGCCCACGGTGGGGGTGTAAACAATGGGAGCCAGCTCTTCGATGTGGTCCACCAGGAGACGGTAGAACAGCGTCTCGTTGCGGTCGTGCAGGGCGGCGAGCCCTATGTACCTCTCGAGGTCGTCCGACTTGCGCCGGAGGTGCTCGAGCTCCAGGCTCACCTGCTCTTCTATGCTCGCCACCCGCCAAGGCAGAAGGCCGCGCAGCGCGAACGCCTCCCGTTCGTCATCGGTGAAGGCGGCATCTTTGTTAAGTTCCGACCGGGCGAGCAGGTCTTTGCCTCGCGGTACCCCTGTTTGCTCTGGAACTCTCACAGATCCTCCGCAGCTCGTCCCCACCATAACGCCCGCCACCGGGCCTCGCCATTTATCCCGTGCACAGCCCTGGCGACCAGGTGGACGGCGCTGGTGACGAGCTCGCCCCCGTCCAGCCGAACGGGGAATCCCGTCGATGTCCCCGGCGTTGGCGCGGGGGACGGTCACGAGAAAGGAAGAGACATGGAGATCGCTGTGGTGGGGACCGGGTACATCGGCGGCATACTTGGCCGGTCACTGGCCGCCGCTGGGCATGATGTGGCTTTCGCCTCCCGGCACCCGCAGGACGACGAGGTAGCCGCCGGCACCGGGGCGCGCGTGGTGCCGGTCCCCGACGCCTTGGCCGGCGCCGAGGTGGTCGTGCTGGCCCTACCCGGGGCGGCCGTGAGCGACTTCGTCGCCGGCAATGAGCAGGCGTTAGCCGGCAAACTCGTAATAGACGCGACCAACCAGATGGGGAAGCCCGTGGTCAACGCCAGAGGGGCGCTGCCTCGGGGCACCCGCTATGCCCGCGCCTTCAACACTCTCGGCGGAGAGAACATGGCCGACCCGATTTTTGCCGGTGTGCAGGCGGATATGTTCTTCTCGGCTCCCCAAAGCGATCGGGCCACCGTCGAGGCTGTCATCTCCGGCGTCGGGCTGAGGCCGGTCTTTGTCGGCGAGGACCAGGAACAGCTCATTGACGGGCTGTTCCTAATGTGGGCCGCTCTGGCCATGAAACAGGGCCGGGGGCGACGAATGGCGTTCAAGCTGCTGGAGGGATGACCTTGCCGTTGTGGCGCAGCCGGCGCAGCACCGGCATGGCCATGAGCACCGTGCCGCCGGTCGAGATCATCCCTATGGCCAGGTCCACCGACTGGCGTCCCTGTTTGGCCCAGTAGACGTCTTGCAGGTCCAGCAATAGGGCAAACTCGTCGACGATCAGGGCCAGGCCGGCGCCATAGGCGATGGCCACTACGGGGTGGCGCCGGAGGCGGTCCTCGCCCCTGAGGGCCACCCCGCCCACGGTGCTGATCGTCAAGATGCCCCACAGGTAATGGTGAAGATGGACGCCGCCCACACTGACGTTGTGGGCCCGGCCTCGGCCGGCTCGTATCTTGTGGGTGATGATGCGCACCGTGATGAAGGTGGCGGTGAACGCCAGCCAGCTGATGAGCGCCGACTGCTGACCGGGGTGCAACTCCTCGTGAAAAGCCTCGCTGACCCGGCGGGCGGCAGGGGCACGGGCCGGCGTCATGCCGTCGACGCGACAGGGAAGGCCCCGGGCGTGTGCTCGGCGGCGAAGCGGACCATGGCATGAACGTTTTTTGGTGGCGTGAAGGGCGACAGCTCACACCCGGCACCGACGATGTGGTACCGCCCGCAGGTCCCATAACATTTGGCGCACGCCTGCTGGACGTCCTCGGGCGTCCCCGTGAGCATGCTCGTAACCGTGGAAACGTTCCCCAGGACCACCCGGTCGGGCCCGAGCGCGGCCCTGGCCGCGACCAGGTTGGTGGGGAAGTCCAGCTCGTAGATATCGACGGGCAGGGTCGCCATTTGCGAGATTAGGGCATCGACGTTGCCGCACATGTGCTGGCGCAGGATGACCTCGGGATGAGCGTCGCGGACCGACTGCAGGACGCGCCGTTGCCAGGGCAGTACGAGGTCGCGGTAGTGCCGGGGGCCTATCATGCTCGCCGCCGCGTCGCTCATGCCGATCGTGTCTGCGCCCGCCTCGATCTGAGCGGCGGCGTAAACGATGGCGACTTCGGAGGTGAAGTCCATCAGGTCGCGCACAAAGCCCGGGTCGTCCACGACGTCGGTCATGATGCGCGTAAGGCCGCGCAGCTCTTGGGCCAGGGCCAGGGGGCCTTCTACCCAACCCACGATGGAGGTCTCACCGCGCAGTTCCTCCAAACAGATCTCTATGGCCCGGACACGGTCGTGCATGCGGCCCTGGCGGTGGGGGTCCGGCACTTTGAACTCGTTCAGCCGGGCCTTTTCGAGCAGCGCCGCCCGTTCCTCGTTGATCACCGGGCCCTGGTCCACGAACCACTTGACGCTGTCATCACCGGCGATGTCGATCACTTCGCGGGCCGGGTCAGAGCACATCAGCACGCAGTCGATGCCGAAATCTCTGACCATCTTGAGCTGGCATCCCGCCATCGTCCGGGGGTCCTTGGTGTAATCGATGTACAGGGCCCCGGCGTGCCTGGCGGCGAACATCATCACCATGGGCTGGGCTGGCAGGTGGTCGACGGGCGTACCGGCAATGACGCCTCGTACCCGCTCCAGAGGGCGCATTTTTCAAATCTCCGTTCTGGCTGGGACGAAATCCCCGGCGCCGCCGGCGCGGCGCGCCGTCACCGAGGGAAGAAGCGCTGTTCGAGCGCTTCGCACAGCGCGTGGTAGATGGGCAGGTGGAGCTCCTGGACCTCCGGGGTCGACAAAGCCGGGGCCCTGACGATGACGTTGGCGGTCTCACTGAGAGGGCTCTCGCTTTCCCCGGTGAAGGCCAGGAGCCTCATCCCCGTGGCCATGGCCGTCGCCGCGGCGAGGACGACGTTCCGCGAACGCCCGGAGGTGGAGAACACCCAGAGAAGGTCGCCCGGGCGCCCGTACCCGTAGACCTGCTGGGCGAACACCATGTCCCCGGCGGTGTCGTTCTGTACCGCCGTGGCCAGGGCCGTGTGCGCGCCCAGGGCGATCGTGGGGAGCGCTCCCTCCAAGTGCTCGGACAGGTACACGCCGGTGGGCCCGGCCACCTTCTCCTGAAAGGCCTGCCGCTGCGGGGCGGACAGCCGCCGGGAGGAGGCCATGGTCTTCATGAGCTCTCCCACTATGTGCTCGGCGTCCGCCGCGCTCCCGCCGTTGCCGCACACCAGCACCTTCCCGCCGCCCTGGAAGGTGGAGGCGAGGAGCTCGAAGGCGGCGACGATGGCCCCCTCGAGCGGGGCCAGAGCCGGGTACCGGGACAGGAGGTGGCCGAACACCTCTGCTTCGGGGAGGGATGAAATGGGACGAGCAGCGCCGGCCGTCACGGGGCCCCCCTGTTGACCAGGTACCCCCGGACGTACTCGTCGACCCCGTCTTCCAGAGAGCGGAACGTCGCCGTGTAGCCGGCCGCCCGCAGCTTGGCCGTATCGGCCTGGGTGAAGTACTGGTACTTGTCCCGGATCCGCTCCGGCATGTCGACGAACTCGATATTGGGCGCCCGCCCCAGGCTTGAGAACACGGCGTTAGCGAGGGCGAGCCACGTGCGGGCCACGCCCGTGCCGCAGTTGAGCAACCCCGATGCCGTCCCGTCGCCCAGGAAGTGCAGCGTGACATCAACGGCATCGCCCACGAATATGAAATCGCGGCGCTGTTGGCCGTCCGCCACGCCGTCACGGTACGACTTGAACAGGGACAGCTTGCCCGTCCGCAGGATTTCGTCGTACGCCTTGGCCACGACCGAGCGCATGTCGGCTTTGTGGTCTTCATGGGGCCCGAAGACGTTGAAGTACTTGAGCCCCACGATCCGGTCGAAGAGCCGGTTGTGCAGAGCCCAGAGGTCAAAAACATGTTTGGAATAGCCGTACATATTGAGAGGGGCCAGGCGTTCGGTGACGTCGTCCTCGTCGCTGAAGCCCGCCGAGCCGTCCCCGTAGGTCGCCGCGCTCGACGCGTATATGAACCGGCTGGAATTGGCCAGCGCCCATTCGCACAACCGGCGGGTGTAGCGGTAGTTGTTACGGACGAGGAACTCGGCGTCGGTCTCGGTCGTCGAGCTGCACGCCCCTAGATGGACGATGGCATTGACATGGCCGTGCGCCCGCCCCGCCAGCCACGGCCAGAGATCCTCGGGCGCCACGATGTCCTCGAAGGTGAGGCCGACCAGGTTCCGCCACTTTTCGCCGTCCCCCAGGTCGTCGACGAGGATGAGCTCGGTCGGCCCTCGCCGGTTGAGCTCGGCCACGACGTTGCGCCCGATGAAGCCGGCCGCCCCGGTGACGATGACCCGTTGCGTCATGGCGCGCCCGGTGCCGCGCTGGCACCGTAGGCGGCGACCACGCGCTCGATGGTGCTCGTGGTCGACTGGCCCTCGACGAGGTCGGCCAGGACGACCTTGCCCCCGTGGGCCTCGACCACGTCGCGCCCGCTCACGTAGTGGGCCCAATCTCTGCCTTTGACCAAGACGTCGGGGAGGATGGCCTCGATGATCGGGCGGGGCTCGTCGTCGTCGAAGACCACCACATAGTCCACGGCCCGCAGGCTCTGTAGCACCCGGGCCCGGTCCTGCTCCGAATTGATGGGCCGCAGAGGGCCCTTGTTGCGGCGCACGGACTCGTCGCTGTTGAGGCCGACCACGAGCGCGTCGCCCTGGTCGCGGGCGAACTCCAGGTAAGAGACATGCCCGGTGTGCAGGATGTCGAAGCAGCCGTTGGTGAACACGAGGCGCCTCGCCGCCTCAGCCAAGCCCCGCCGCTCCCGTTGCATCTCTTCGACGGTCAGCAACCGACCGATCGTCAGTGCCACGTTGCCTCCTTGCTCCAGTTATAGGCCCAGGACGGCCAGGAAAGTACCGAGGTCGGTGAAGTCGGGCAGCAGGAGGGTGGCGCCACCGCGGACCAGGCGGCGGCGTTTGGCGAGGTTGGCCCCGAAGCGTCGCCGTTCGTCGCTGCACACGCCCACCGCCGTCCCGCCTCTCTTGCGCGTCTCGCGCATCTCGACGGGCCCGTCGCCGATGGTCACCAGAGCTTCCGGGGCAATGGCGTTGTCCCGGAAGATACGGTCGAGGACCACGCGTTTGGCCTCGACGTTCACGTCCCCGACGGAACCGTAGATGCGGTCTTCGAAGAACTCGGCAAAGCCGAGCGCCTGGGCCTCGGCCCTTACGTCCTCCACGTCGGTCCCGCTGGCCAGGTACAGCTTCATCCCGCGCGACCGCAACGCCTCCACCAGAGGTACGGCGTTTTTCATGTGAAAATCTGTGCGCTCGAGCTGGCCCAGTCGCTGGTTCGCGGGGTGGTCGCCTCGATCGGCTACGACAACGCGC